>JBIILY010000005.1:0-13899 GCA_044338225.1 Chitinophagales bacterium | reverse complement strand
ATAAAAAAATGCCCTATAAAGTAGATGAAGTCCTCAATGGATTTTTGAAAATAGATAATAACCTTTATTTTGGAGGGCGTGTAGATACCGATCGATTGTTTTTTGTTCATAAAACCGCCGAACTGAAAGATGCGGAACCTATAGCGGATGGTTTATATTGGAATGGGGATATCAATGAACTGAAAGATATGCTTGAAATTGAATATATCAAACCCGAAGAAATACGTTTTTTCTTGGGCTATTCGGGCTGGGGCGCAAAACAATTAGATGAAGAAATGGAAGAAGACTCGTGGATAGTCTCCGATTTGAATACACAACTCTTGTTTGAAGATAATGATGACCTTGTACTATGGCAAAAAGCCATGATTCAACTAGGTGAACCGTATACAGGCATGATAAATTTTCCTGTAAATCCTAAGTATAATTGACGGGAGGATAGATTTGAGAGGATAGATTTTAGAAATTAGATTAAAGTTTAGGCGTTTACAAAAAAATAAAAAGGAATATTACTTCTCCTTTCAAATCCCCAATTTTCTAAAAATATTCGTATCTTTGTAATTCTAAAAAATTTAAAATTAAATAATAAATATACACAATATGTCAGTTGGATTTTTTAATGTGCCTAAGGCAAAAAATGAACCCGTAAAACAATTTGCAAAAGGAAGCGTAGAGCGCGAAAAACTTCAGAAAGCATTGGCAGAATTGAAGTCAAAAAGCATCGATGTGCCTATGATAATAGGCGGAAAAGAAGTGACTACTGCAGATAAAATCAAATTGACACCACCGCACGAGCATGCTCATATTTTGGGCTATGCTTCAAAAGGAGACAAGAGCCACGTGGAAGCGGCTATCAAAGCTTCTTTGGAAGCCAAAGAAAAATGGGCGAATATGTCTTGGGAGCACAGAGCGTCTATCTTCTTGAAAGCAGCGGATTTGTTGCGCGATAAATACAGATACACGGTTTTGGCTGCTACGATGTTGGCACAGAGCAAAAATGCGTTTCAAGCGGAAATTGATGCGGCGTGCGAATTAATCGATTTCTTGAATTTCAACGTAGATTTTGCTACCGATATTTATAGAGAACAACCTATCAGTGGAGATGGCATGTGGAACAGAATGGAATATCGTCCTTTGGAGGGATTTGTTCTGGCGGTGACCCCTTTCAACTTTACGGCTATTGCAGGAAATTTGCCTACAAGTGCTGCTATGATGGGAAATACCGTAGTATGGAAATGTGCTAATACACAAATCTATTCTGCGCATTTCTTAATGAAATTATTTATGGAAGCTGGATTGCCCGATGGTGTAATCAATTTGGTGTTTTCGGGCGGAAAAGAAGTGGGCGAAGTTTGTTTTGCACACCCCGATTTTGCGGGAGTTCATTTTACCGGATCTACAGGTGTATTCCAAGATATGTGGAAAAGCATAGGTAACAATATTCACAAATATAAAACTTATCCTAGAATTGTAGGTGAGACAGGAGGAAAAGATTTTGTGTTTGCACATCCAAATTGTGATGTGAAAGCCTTTGCAACGGCCTTGACAAGAGGTGCTTTTGAATATCAAGGACAAAAATGTAGTGCGGCATCCAGAGCGTATGTACCAGCATCCATTTGGGAAGCGGTAAAAGGATATATGAAACAAGATTTTTCTGAAATTACAGTAGGTATAGTAGATGATTTTTCAAACTATGTCAATGCAGTAATCGACGAAAAAGCGTTTGATTCCATAGCTTCCTATATTGATTTTGCTAAAAATTCAAGTGATGCAGAAGTTGTTTTAGGTGGAAATTATGACAAATCGAAAGGATATTTTGTAGAACCAACCGTGATTTTGGCAAAAACGCCAAACTTCAAGACCTTGTGTGAAGAAATTTTTGGCCCTGTATTGACCATTTATGTATACGAAGATGCGAAGTGGGAAGAGACACTAGACATTGTAGACACTACATCGCCGTATGCACTTACAGGTGCTATTTTTAGCCAAGATAGATATGCTTTGGAGACAATGACCAAAAAATTGTCTAATGCTGCTGGAAATTTCTATATCAACGACAAGCCTACAGGTGCGGTAGTAGGTCAGCAACCATTTGGGGGCGCACGTGCTAGTGGAACGAATGACAAAGCAGGTTCAAAACTTAATTTATTGCGTTGGGTAAGTATGCGAACGATAAAAGAAACGTTTAATCCACCCGTAGATTTCAAATATCCTTTTTTAGAAAAATAAACAAATGAAATGAACATGAAAATAATCGAGCTTTATTATAATACTCATAGCGAATATTATTTTCTTGTGAATTGCATTTGACATAAAAAATTCAAAAATATACAAATGAAAAAAATTCAAATAATAGCTTTAATTTTTATCATTGCGGCGATAGGAGTTATCATTTTTACAACGATGAAGGATTCTTCGGAGTATGCCGATTTTGCGCAAACCATGGAAAACGAAGGCGATGAATATCACGTGGTGGGTAGGCTCAATAAGTCTAAGCCGCAGCTCTATGAACCGTTGAAAAATGCCAATTATTTTGAATTTTATATGACCGATGAAAAAGGATTGGAGAGCAAAGTAGTATACAATGGCTCCAAACCCGACGGTTTTGACCAAAGCGAAAAGATAGTAATTGCTGGGAAATATGAAAATAATCAATTTGAAGCTTCGCAAATTCTGATGAAATGTCCCAGTAAATACGTGGACGAAAAAGCGCAAATGTAAAATTTAAAAACAACATTATCATGTTAGGATTAAAACTACCTACCGACCCAAGATGGGTCAATTTGGCCGAAAAATCAATTGAAGAAATATTGACTGATCATGCGTATTGCGAGCAAAAAGCGGCTTCGTCTGGCATTTCTTTAGTCATAAGCTTCCCTTATTTGGATGATTTGGTAGAACAGGTAACGGATGTGGTAGAAGAAGAGTGGGGACATTTTAAAATGGTATTGGACGAGCTCAAAAATAGAGGCTTGAAACTGGGTTTTCAGCGCAAAGATTTGTATGTAAATGAACTGAACAAACGCATCAAAAACAATGGTACCAAAGATGAAATGTTGATGGATAAATTATTGATTTTGGCGTTGATAGAAGCTAGAAGCTGCGAAAGATTTAAGTTATTATCGGTTTATTGTGATGACTTGGAATTGCGAAAATTCTACAAAAAATTGATGGTTTCCGAAGCGGGACATTATAAAATGTACTTGGATTTAGCCAAACAATATTTGGATAAAGAAAAAGTAGAAAAACGCTGGGAAGAAATCTTAACCATTGAAGGCGAAGTAATGACTTCTATGGAACTGAGAGGCGATAGAATGCATTAAGAAGGTATATTCTAAATATTAAAAAAGCGAGAATAAATCCATTCTCGCTTTTTTTGTATCGGTATAAAACGTATTTATAAAATTGTTATCTAGGCTTAATTTCCGTTCTGAAAATCTTATCCCAAAATATGTTACTTACTCCAAATCCTTCTTCGGGCGCAACAAAATGATGAGCCATGTGATGTTTTTTTAAATGTACAAACAATGGATTGTCCCATCTGGCATGATGCACTGCATAATGTAGCATATCATAACACAAATAGCCAATGACCATTCCCGAAAAAGCAGAATACGAAGCACCTTGTCCTCCAAATGCGTATTTGAAAATAAATATAAATGGGATGGAAAGCAAAATAGACATGATAGGAGGCATTACCAATCTTTTGGAATCATTTGGATAATCGTGGTGTATACCGTGCATTAAAAAGGCTATTTTTTTGCCAAAATCGCTTGTTGGGTGATAATGAAATACAAAACGGTGAATAAAATACTCCGAAAGCGTCCAAATAACCAATCCTACAAATAAGTAAGCCAAGGTTTCTACTACCCCAAATTGAAAGGTAAATACAGAAGAATATAGACAATATAAAATTACGGGGATCCAAACAATCAATGGAAAAGACCAATGTATTCTAGAACACCAATCTAAAAAGGGATTTTCAAATATACGTACCGTTTCATCTTTTAAAGAAACAAAGTTTTTTTGGTTGCTCATGATAAACAAATTTTAATACAAAAATATTGATTTTCCAATAGATTGTGTCAATTTTATTTTCAATTATTGTGGTTCAAATCCTAAGATAAATCTGAATTTACCATATTTTTCAAAGATGCTACCACCCTGCAATGCACTAGGAACTTCCTTGTCTACCCCAAATCCGTAGTCAAATCCAAGCAATCCAAACATAGGTAAGAAGAAACGTACCCCTGCTCCAAATGATTTCTTAACTTTGAATGGGTCATAATTTCGCATGCCTTCCCAGCCATTTCCTGCTTCTGCAAAGAGCATACCGTAGATGGTAGACTGAGGGTTGAGCGATATAGGATATCTAAGTTCAAATAAATATTTATTAAATACTGTAGCGCCTTGGAAATATTCACCTTGGTCATTTATGGTTACTTCATTATCGTTGTATCCTCTCAAGGCAAAAGTTTCTTGTCCAAATTGGTTCCACGCTACCAATCCGTCTCCTCCTATTCGGAAACGCTCAAACGGAGAAAGACCATAGCTAGAATTGTAATAACCCAATGCACCAAATCTAAGACCTAGTCTAGCAACTAAATTGCCTGCAATAGGTGTATAGATGTCTGTTGAGAATTTTGTTTTGTAATATTCTATCCAGTTCCAACGAACGCTGTTTGATAAATTGGCGTCGCTATAGTTGAGTTTTCTAGCTTGAAACATTTGAGAGTAAGGAAGCGTAGCCTGCATTGAAAACGTAAAAGTAGAACCACTTGTAGGATATAACTGAGGCCCAATAGGTCCTTGAAGTGAATTCCTAGTCAAAGTAAATCTTCCAAAGATATTGTTTACATTTCCATCAGAAATTCCTGTGAAAAATTGATAATTTGTCAAATTATTATTTTCTGCAGTAATACCAAAAAACGCTGTAAAATAGTCATCTGGCCATTTTAGACGGGTTCCTATTTCTATAGATCCATTGGTTCTTACATAGCTTCCTGTAATGGTATTTCCGCCAATTACATTATTAAATCTACTGTGTGTTCCCGAAATTTGAAGCGAGGTTGGTTTTTTCCCACCCAACCATGGTTCGGAGAATGATATGTTGAATATTTGGCTTTGTAGGCCCGAAGATTGTACATTCAATGACAACGTTTGTCCATCGCCACTTGGAAGCGGTTTCCAATATCGTGTTTTAAAAAGATTTCTTATTGAGAAATTCGTGAAATTCAAACCAACTTGACCGTATACAAAATTGGCATATCCAAGTGATAGTGATAGCTGATCAGAAGGTTTTTCTTCTACAACTAGGTCAATGTCTACCGTTCCATCATCTTTAGGCTTAGGGAGAATTTGCATCGTCTCAGGATTGAAATATCCCAAAGCAGCAATTTCTCTTTGTGTTCTAATCAATTTGGAACGATCAAATTTATCGCCCGGCTTGATTCTCAACTCTCTACGAATCACCTTTTCATTGGTTTTTTCATTTCCCGAAATATTGATATTGTTGATAGTAGCTTGTTGTCCTTCATACACTCGCATTTGAATATCAATGCTATCGCCCACTACAGCTACTTCTACTGGGTCGATATTGAAGAATAAATATCCGTCGTCCATGTACAAAGAACTCACGTCATCTCCAGCTTGGCTTTGCTGCAACTTTTCTTCCATTTTTTTGGAATTATAAATATCGCCTTTTCTAATGCTCAAGATATTTCCCAATATCGTATCGGTGTATTTTGTATTTCCTACCCAAGTAATATTTCTATAATAATATTTTTTCCCTTCATTTACTTTCAACACCAATCCTACATTTTGGTTTTTGCCAAAAATAGAAGTGTCCCATACGACCTCTGCGTCTCTGTGTCCAATAGAAGCATAATACTCTTTAATGGCTTTTCTATCTGCCGTTTTTAGGTCAATAGGATTGTATTTTGCCCCTTTAAAAATATTGGGAGAAATAAATGTAGAAAGATAATTCATTACGTTTTTTGGATTGATAGCTCCTAGTCTATCGTACCAAGTCCAAGTAGTGTCTTTGAAGTGTTTTTTGAATTTAAGCATCTCAAAAAGCTTGATATGAGCGGCTTCTTTGTTTTGTTCCATCGCTTTTTTAAGCTTATGGTCCGATGCTTCGTTATTTCCTATAAATGAAATATCGTCAATACGATATTTTAGACCTCTTTTTATTTCAATAGACAAGGCTACACTGTTTGGAATCGTAGTGTCTTTCTCCGTTTCAATAGCTACTTCGGTATTGATAAATCCTTTGTCTTTGTAAAATTCTTTAATGGTATTGGTAATGCTGGTCTTGATATTATCGTTGTATACGGTTCCTGTACGAAGCGAAATTTTGCCGCGAATATCATCAACATCGCCTTTTTTCACGCCCGTAATCCTGTATTTGCTCATTCTAGGCTTCTCTTCTACTTTGATGAGAAGAAAAACGTTGTTTTTGTCGTATCGTTCGGCAATGATTTTAATATCCGAAAAAAGACCTTGTTTCCATAACGTTTTGATAGCGTTAGAAACGTCATAACCTGGAATTTCTATCGTTTGGCCTACACGCAATCCCGAAAGAGAAGCAATTACAGCATTTTCTAGTGTATAGATGCCTTCTATTCGAATAGCGGCAATGTTGTATTCTTTTTGTTGGGCAAATGTATATAAAAACAGCAAGGAAAAACAAACTGTGAAAAGGCTTTTTGAAAAGAATCGTCGCATTGGTCTATATAAGTAAATTAATCTGCAAATATGGTGAAAAAAAAATTATTATCCACAATTTAAAACGTTTCAAGTCAATTTTTTAGAAATATTATAGATTGTAAAGAAATTTTAACCCATATTCCAAATTAGTAAAAAAAAGCTCGTTTCAAATATTTGAAACGAGCTTTGACTTATTATTTATAAAAAAATTATTTCTTTTTGCCGCCGTCTGTTTTGGCTTCCATGCTCAAAGTAGCATGAGGTACCGCCATAAGACGTTTTTTTTCAATCAAATTACCTGTTTTTCTGCAGATTCCGTATGTCTTATTTTCAATACGAATCAAAGCATTTTCAAGATTTTGGATAAATTTGATTTGACGATTGGCCATATTGCTCAAATGTTCTTTTTCATTGGTATGTCCACCATCTTCCATGCCTGTAAATTTGATATCATCATCATTCAATTCCCTTTCTTTCATGGCTTCTTGGTAGAACGTTAGCTCTTCTCTCGCTTCTTTTATTTTGCCATTTATCAACTGACGAAACTCATTAAGTTCTTCGTCGTTGTATCGTGTATGGCCTATAAAAGGTCCCGATATTTCTGCATATTCATCATCGTCATAAAAATTGTTTGAATCATTGGCACCTTCTTGGTCGTTAATTTTCAAATCCAGCTCGTCTTTTTTTGTCATAATTTGGTTAAATTTTATTTATTAATAAATTGATTTTTAAGTCATTTAGTTCCACTTCTATTCCATTTTCTATTTTTTCTGCAAAACTAATCTGGTAGGCAAGTACTTCATTGCTAATGTAATCGCCAAATTGAGCAATCATTTTTTTCAAGTCGTCATGCGATGTTATTAAAATATTAATTTTGTCCGTTACGTTGAAATCTTGATCTTTTCTATAGTTTTGAACCTTATTGATAAATTCTCTTGCCAATCCTTCGTTGATTAAATCTTCGGATAAGGTGATATCCAATGCCAATGTAAGCCCATTTTCGCTTGCTACTAAAAAACCAGGCATATCGCTTGTAGCAATTTCTATTTCTTCAAGCAAAATTTCATATTCTCCTACTTGTATAGCTTTGTTGCGTTCTACAACATTGATTTTTTCTTGATCAAATGCTGCAATTTGCTGTGCAATGGCCGCCATATCTTTTCCTAATTTTTTTCCTAAAATCTTAAAATTCGCTTTTGCCGATTTGACAAATAAACCCGAACCTTCTTCTACATATTCGAGTTCTTTTATATTGACTTCGGACTTAATAATATCTTCAATTTTAAGAAAATCTTGTTTTTGAGCTTCGTTTAATATAGGAATTAACACTTTTTGGAGTGGCTGACGTACTTTTATTTGTTCTTTTTTTCGCAAAGACAAAATCATAGAGCTCATGTCTTGAGCCAATGCCATGCGACGTTCTAGGTCTAGATCTATTTTGGATGCATCAAAATCAGGCCAATGTGTCAAGTGAACCGAATCCCATTTTAAATTGGAGTCTTGCAAAACCGCTTCTTCTTTTATTGGAGCGGTCAATTGTGCGTATAACCAATCTGAGAAAAACGGTGCAATAGGGCTCATCAACTGGCTGAGTGTAACCATGCATTCGTACAAAGTTTCATAAGCTGCTTGCTTATCGGCGCCCACTTCATTTTTCCAAAAACGTCTTCGGCTCAATCGGATAAACCAATTGCTCAAATTTCGATCTACAAACTCATCAATTGCTCTTGCGGCTATGGTAGGTTCATAATTTTCAAAGGCTTCGCCCACTTCTTTCTTAAAGGTATTGAGCTTAGAAATAATCCATTTATCCAATTCTGGTTTTTGATCATTGGGAATAAGAGTATTCTCATTATATACAAATCCATCAATATTAGCATAAAGCGTGAAAAACGAATAGGTGTTGAATAGCGTTCCAAAAAGCTTTCTTCGTGCGTCTTCCACCCCTTTTAGGTCAAATTTTAGATTGTCCCAAGGAGAAGAATTTGAAATAATATACCATCGAACGGCATCGGCACCATATTTTTCCATCGTTTCGAATGGATCCACTACATTGCCAAGACGTTTGCTCATTTTTACGCCATTCTTGTCCAATACCAATCCATTGGAGATGACATTTTTATAGGCAGGCTGATCAAAAAGTATGGTAGAAATAGCATGCAAGGTATAAAACCATCCACGAGTTTGGTCTACACCTTCCGCAATAAAATCGGCCGGATAAGAGGCTTTGAATTTATCTTGATTTGAAAAAGGATAATTCCACTGTGCATAAGGCATTGAACCGCTATCAAACCACACGTCTATTACATCGAGCTCTCTTGTTAGGATTTTTCCATCTTGGGTCAATGTAACAAAATCGATATATGGCTTGTGAAAATCGCCTTTATTTTCGTCGAATTTCGCTAAAAATTCCTTGTTTTTTTCTATATTTTCTGCGCTTAAAAGTCCCGATGCATTTGCTTTTTCTATTTCTTCAAAAAGATGGTCTTTTCCGCCAATACATAATTGCGTTTCTTTGGTTTCGTCTACCCATATTGGCAAAGGAATTCCCCAAAAACGACTTCGGCTAAGATTCCAATCTTGGATATTTTCTAGCCATTGACCAAAACGACCTGTTCCTGTACTTTCGGGCTTCCAGTTGATTTTTTTATTATTAGCTATCAATTTTTCTTTCAAAGAAGACATCTTGATAAACCAGCTATCGAGTGGATAGTATATAATAGGTTTGTCGGTTCTCCAGCAATGTGGGTAGCTATGCACGTATTTTTGAACATTGAAGGCTTGTCCTCTTGTTTTGAGGTCTATAGAAATGTCAATATCAGGGCTTTTGTATTCTGCTTCATCTCTATAATTTTTTACAAAACGACCTGATAAATACCCCATGCCGGCTACAAATTTACCTTCACGGTCTACCATGGTCAATTCACCAATGCCGTTTTCTGCAGCTACCTTGCGGTCATCTGCTCCAAAAGAAGGTGCTATATGTACTATTCCCGTTCCGTCTGTAGTGGTTACAAAATTTCCAGTAATTACTTTGAAAGCATCGCCTTGGATATTGTTTTTCGCATTGCTATCGAAAGGCAATAATTGTTTATAGGAAATTCCTGCCAAATCCGAACCGGTACAAGTTCCTAAGATTTGAAAAGGAATGTTTTTTTCGTCAAAAGATAATATTTCCCCAGTTTCTTTTTGGTTTTCGGGTTTGAACCATTTGCCAATTAAGTCTTTTGCCAAAATCACTGTTTGTGGTGCTTTTGTATAAGGATTGAACGTATTTATAAGACAATATTCAATCTTGGGACCAACGCACAATGCCGTATTGGAAGGCAAGGTCCAAGGTGTGGTAGTCCAAGCAATAACATATACATTCCCTTCTATATTAGATTGGAATAAATCTTTTGTTTTTTGAAGAGAAGATTCTTCTATCTCAAAACACGCTACGGCTGAAGTATCCGTTACATCTTTGTATGCGCCCGGCTGATTGAGCTCGTGGCTACTGAGTCCTGTACCAGCAGCAGGCGAAAAAGGCTGAATCGTTAAGCCTTTGTACAACAAATCTTTGTTGTAGATTTCTCTAATGATATGCCAAACCGATTCTATATATTCATTTTCGTAGGTAATATACGGATTATCTAAATCGAGCCAAAATCCCATTTTATTGGTAAGGTCATCCCATTTTTCTTTGAAATGCCATACGGTTTCTCTACATTTTTGGTTGTACTCTTCTATCGATATTTTCGTTCCAATGTCTTCTTTGGTTATCCCTAATTCACTTTCAACTTTTAATTCAATAGGCAATCCGTGAGTATCCCAGCCGCCTTTTCGTTCTACTCTATATCCTTGAAGGGTTTTATATCTACAAAAAATATCTTTAATGGTACGACCCACTACGTGATGAATTCCAGGCATACCATTGGCAGATGGAGGTCCTTCAAAAAACACAAAAGGATTCTTTTCGTCTCTAGTATCAATAGACGCTTTGAAAATCGAATTTGATTTCCAAAAAGATTGAATTTCTTTGTCTATTGCCGCTAAGTCCAGCCCCTTGTATTCCTTGTATGTCATATTTGTCTGCTAAAAAATTGTGCAAAAATAACTATATTTTTCGTATAAAGATAAATTATCTTTATAGTGTTTGACCGTTTATCCAATTTACAAGTGTTTTGGTCAAAAATTATAAATGAGGTAAATCTGTCAAAATATTTTTGCACTTGTATTATAGAAAATTAGAAACCGAAATGTTAAAAAATGACTCTGAAGCGTATTTTTAAATAAATTTGGTTAAAATAGTTTAATTTTGCACACAATTTAATATTTATTAACAAATTACAAACATGAAAAAAAACATTTTATTTTTAATTATATTCTCACTTTATTCTCAATACCTACTTACACAGACTGCTGGTGTAATATATACTCCATCATCATCTGTTTTAGGAAGAAGTGTTATGGATCCAAATGGAGATGGTTATGTTTCATCTTCAAATCAGGGTTTTTCAACGATTGATTATTCTTTGGGAAGTGAAATGAGAATGATAGCATTACCCGTAATGGAAGGAGAGCCTTTAGGAGATATCGTTACTGGGGGATCTGGAGGACATACCGATATAGCTAATTTTACAAGGACGGGTCAAAGCACAGGGATTACTGGGCCAAATTCGGTATTTGTTTTAAAAAGAACGGTCATTTTGCCAGGATTTAGATAAGGATTTACTGCAAAATCTGTAGGTCTGTCGTGTGCCGTTACATTTTCTAGCGTAAAATTATAGTCTGGGCTGTTAAATGTAATATCAGAATTTGTAAAAACAGCTCTATTCCATCCCCAATAAGTGTAGAATTGATGTTTTTCTTGTGCCTGAAATTCGATACAAACCAAGAATAAAATAAAATAAAGTGTCGTTTTCAAAGTTAATCTTTTTTATTTCTCTATTTCCACCTCTTCAATAGGATTGCCTATACAGCCATTGGGTTGTAGCGTTCCCAAAATATTTGCCAAAGTAGGCGCAATATCTATAATTCGATAAGGTCTGCTAGATTTTTTGGGCTTAATGCCATTTCCCATAATGATAAAAGGAACATGCGTATCATGCGTATAAGGGCTTCCGTGCGTAGTGCCTTGTTTGCCATGACTCATCCAATTGGGTTCAAGCATGATATAAATATCGCCACTTCGGTGTGGATAATAACCATTATTGATAATTTCTTTAACAGAAGCAGGTAAATTCTCTAGAAACAAATTTTCAAAACTATAAAATCCACGAATGCCTTCCAATTTTTCTTTCGGTTGTCCATTGAGAATATCTGTAATCATTTTTGGGGAAATGTTTTTGGAAGCCAAAAGCTCTTTATTCAAGTAGATTTGTTCGTTAAGGACAAATTTCACCCATTCGCCTGCGCCTAATTTTGTAGCTAATAATTCCGAAAATTGTTTTTTCAAATCTTTTTCATCTACGTTGCCTCCATGAACTTTGTTAGACACCGAAAAAGCGGGAACATCTTGTACCCCGTGGTCTGCCGTCAAAAATGTCAAATAATTTCCTTTGCCATATTTAGCATCCAATGTATTGATCAAATCTTCTATTTCTTTGTCCAAACGGATATAAGTATCCTCCGATTCCTTTGAATACGGCCCAAAAGCATGGCCTATATAGTCTGTAGACGAATAGCTTACACATAGAAAATCGGTTTCGGTACCCATACCCATTTTCTCTTTTTCCAGTATTTCTTTTGCGAGCAAAGTTGTGAGGGTATTGCCATAAGGCGTTACTTTGATAGCATCGTTCATTTCTTCATTTTCAAAGGTATAGGGAAATGTGTTGCAGCTAAGTTTTACGCCATCTTTGCCACCACAGCATCCATTGTGTCCACTTTTGCAGAGCTTATCTTCCCAGTTATTATCATCGGTACCACTAAAAATGTATTTTTCCATAGGCAAAAGGGTGTTCCATCCTTGGCTCATAAGCTTGATAGGATGTTTTTGTTTGTTGAACTCTTTTAACCATTTTGGCAACTCTTTCATATAATACGTACTCGATACAAACGTGCCCGTTTTTCCATCATACCAGAAAGCGGCATTTGCCATGTGCCCAGCTGGCAAAATAGAACCTCTATCTTTTATACATACGCCTATCACTTTTGAGCGTCCTATTGTACTCAATTTCAATTCATCGCAGATGGTGGTAGTTTTAAGATTTTTGGGCGACATTTTCCCAACTTTTCCTTCTACGCCTACTGTATTTACGCTTTCATCTTCGGCACAATACATATTTTTTTGATGATCTTCATACCAATAATTTCCTACAATACCATGAATAGCGGGAACACTTCCCGTGTAAATAGAAGAATGCCCAGGACCTGTATACGTAGGGCAATAATTGTAATGCATATTGGACGCCGAAAAACCCTCGTTGATCAGTCTATTAAATCCATTTTGGCTATAGTGGCTATTGTAGCGTATCAAAAAGTCGTAGCGCATCTGGTCTACTACTATACCCACTACTATTTTGGGTCTTTTTTGAGCGTACCCTATAGTTTCCAATGCCAACAAAGCAATAACTAGAAATAATCGAATCATAAACAGAAAATTTATTACAAAAATAAGGGATTTGTGATTTTAGGGATGTTATTTTATTGGGAAATTTGCCCAATTTTTCTTGGCTGATATTTTGTAGCAAGTTGTGCAAAGGCTCTAATATGATCGGGCGATGTACCACAGCAGCCTCCTACTATGTTTACCAAACTTTCTTTCATAAATTCTTCAAGCTGACGAGCCATATCTTCGGGTGTTTCATCGTAGAGCCCAAATTCATTTGGCAGTCCAGCATTGGGGTAGCAACTGATGAAGCATGGGGCGTTTTTAGCTAAAATTTCTATATATTGCTTCATAGCTTTGGCGCCAAGAGCACAGTTGATGCCTATACTCAAAAGAGGTGCATGCGAAAGCGAAATATAAAAAGCCTCCGTCGTTTGTCCACTCAAGGTTCGTCCCGAAGCATCGGTTATGGTACCCGAAACCATTACAGGGATGTGAATTTTTCGCGCTTCTAGTATTTCCATAATGCCATAAATGCACGCTTTTGCATTGAGTGTATCAAAAATGGTTTCTACCAAAAGTAAGTCTACGCCGCCGTCTATCAACGCTTCTACTTGTTCTTTGTAGGCACTTACTAGGTCGTCAAAACTTACCGCTCT
>JBIILY010000170.1:0-3910 GCA_044338225.1 Chitinophagales bacterium | reverse complement strand
GCCTCTATTCACAATGAAGCGGAACACAGCGATCATTGTCCTGTTTCAATTGAAATTTTTTAACGAGTAATTTTAAATCTTATGCAATAAATATACAACCCACTCCGTTGTATCAATAATAGTTTTTGTTTTAGGTTTTTTAGAATTAGAAGCCTCTGTTTTAGGAATAAAATGGAGGCTTCTTTTTTTATGACTGATTCTCTTACAACGAAATCGTATACAATCCCTGGACGCCTTCAAGTTTCAATTCTTTTCGAATCAATTTTTCGGGTTGAATAGCTTTTCTTACATCGCCACTATCCCATTTTCCATTTTTATTTGTATCATAATAAAACACAAAACTCAAGGTTGAATTGGTTACGTTTTTCAAGCTTATCACTGGATTTTGCGAAACATCAAAAAACATTCGTTTTTTATTGACCAAAACTTCGGCTATCCAATCTTTGGTATTGCCCTCTAGTTTTATATTTATAGCCTCTCGGATTTGATTTTTTTCTATTGTAGCAAATGTATACTCCATTTTTTTATTGATAAATTTTGAAGCAAACATTGCGCCACTATCTATAATTAGCGTATAGTTGGAATTAGGCTCAAGATTCGTCAGTATCCACTTATCTCCTTCTATAAATCCATTCAATTTTACAGTTGTGGTGTCTTTTTTCAAAGTGATTTTGTTAAAATCTACTTTTGAAATTTTCGCATTCCATTGAATTTCAACAGAATCAAAACGCATTTTTTCTGTTTCTCTACTTCTATCATAGCCCACCCATTCAAAATCTACTTTTTTCTCATTTGCTTTGTATTCAATTGTATCTTGTATACCATCTACTTTGAATATCAACTTACCCGCATTTTCAAGAGGGGAAAACAGTATTTTATATTTTTTAGAATGCATAAAAACCGACTGAATTCTAGGAGAAATTATTTCTAAATTTTTTAAGGATTGCACAAAATTCAAATCAAAACTTCCAAATTGAAAATTGTCTGCCAACGCCGTATTTTTCTTTATCATTTGGGGAAATAGAAGCATTTCATTCAATGTATCCTTGCGGGAAATTTTCTGATCTACAAAACCTACTCGTTCATTCTCATCCCATTTTTTATTAGAATTGCTGTCCAAAAATGCAAAAACATAGTACGATTTAGCATCTAAATTATCAAAACGAGCAATTCCTTTGGTTGCCAATGAAATATAATCGTATTTTTTATCAAAAAAATGAATTTTTTCTTTGCAAAAAACGACCAAAGCTTCTGTTGCATCTTCTTTTTCAATATTTTTCACCTGAACTTGCACATTGGAACTATCCAATTGGCTTCCTGTAGCAAATCGCAATGAAAATTCAGGTAAAAGATTACCTTCATGATAATCTTTTACAGCATTATTGAGCTGTATTGTATATGTTTTATTGGGCAAAAAACCAGTACTAGGCTGAACAAAAACGGTTTTCCCATGAATTTTTGTAATTATTTCCCCATCAATAAAAGGCGATATAATGATATTTTGATTGGGATTGTTCCATTCTACATATTCATTAAATTTGATCGCTATTTTATTATCTCTAAATGCGGTGTCGCGCATTCCGGGATAAGAAGCCACGGCTTTGGGAGGTTCTGCATCTCTATCGCCGCCTGTAGGCATCACAATATTGGCACAAGAAGAAATGAGTACCAAAAAAAATAGATAAAAAAGACGATAAAATCCACGCATGCATAAAAATGTAAGGCACAAAAATAAACGGTTTTTGTTTAAGACCTTACTTTTTTGAATTAATTCCAATTCATGACACCACCTTCCAAATTGTATAGGTGCTCAAAGCCATTGGATGCTAAAAACATACAAGCTTGCATACTTCTATTGCCACTTCTACAAATAAAAATCAACTTTTTGGACTTGTCCAATTCCTCCACTTTGTCATAGAATTCACCTGAATTCCAGTCATATCCTACTAAACTTTTTGGCAATTGAAATTCGTTGTACTCTGGTGCTGTACGAACGTCTATAGCTACTACATCTTGTTCTTCAATCATTTGAAGATATTGCTCTTGCGAAATATTTTGAAACATAATTTTTAACTTCTTCTGTTATTTAAAATTGAAATATAATACAATAAATTGACCAAAGAGGCTACCGCATTCAACACATAGGTCATGGCTGCCCACTTAAGGCCATCTTTTGCTTTGTCGTAACTATCGCCACTCAAGCCTTTGCTATCCAACCATGCCAAGGCTCTATTGCTCGCATCAAATTCTACAGGCAAGGTAACGAATGCAAAAAGTGTAGTAAGTCCATACAACAATACTCCAAGCATCAATGGTATAGGACTTCCGCCCTTCATTAAAAGGAAAAATCCGCCCATCAATACAAAAGGCATAATTTTGCTAGAAATATTAAGCATAGGCACCATTTTGCTTCTAAAACCAAGCATAGCATAAGCAGTAGCATGCTGAACGGCATGTCCACATTCGTGTGCTGATACAGCCGCAGCGGTGATACTATTAGACGCATAAACCAATTCTGAAAGATTTACCGTTTTATCTTGCGGATTGTAATGATCGGTCAATTGCCCAGGCGTACTAATGACTTGTACATCATAAATTCCATTGTCCTTAAGCATTTTTTCAGCGATTTCTTTTCCTGTCAATCCCAATGGATTGGCTTCTTGTGAATATTTATTCATTTTTCTTTTTAGCATCATTTGCACTAAAAAAGAACCTCCCATTACGAGTATAAACAATATTTGATACATAATTTATCTATTTTTGAATTACAAAATTAATCTATTTGGAAATAAAACAAGACGCTATTTAAAATAGTTTCTAAAAAAAAGATAAAAAATTGAATTTTTTATTAAAAATAGGATTAAATATTCGATATTTGCGCATACCAAAAAAATAAACACGATGACAATAGAAAAATTATTCATAGCAATAGCTATCGTATCCGCATTAGTAGTAGGATTTAGACAATTTCGTGGCAAGGCAAATGGACTTTTGCTTACTTTTATTCAAACATTTTTAGGACTTTTATTTATTTTTTCGGGTGTAGTCAAAGCCATTGATCCACTAGGAACTGCATATAAATTACACGATTATTTTGGCAGTTTTGCACAAGATGGGATGGCCGATTTTTGGTATAAGATGGAAGAATTTGATATTCTATTCTCCGTGAGTATGATTGTTTTTGAAATAGCGCTAGGCGTTGCTATTTTGATAGGATGGCGTGCTATTTTATCTACTTTTGGAATGCTCGCTATCAATATTTTTTTCTTATTCCTTACTGGATATTCTTATCTATCAGGACATTGTATTACCAAAATGGGGATTTTAGTTCCCTTGTTTTTATTTGTGTTAATTCTTATCAGCAGTCTTCTAAATAATGACACCAAAAGAAGACAAGCCCTTTCGCTTTCTTTATTTCTCTTCGTTGGATTTTTAGGCTATTGCAAAATGAGTGGAAGCTGTCTTGCCTGCGAATTTACCGCTACCAAAATGAAGGTAACCGATTGTGGATGTTTTGGAGATTTTATGAAGTTAAAACCTTGGGTAACCTTCTACAAAGATATTTTCTTGACTATATTATCTTTATTTTTAGTTTGGTACAAAAATGATATTAAGCCTGTATTTACTATAAAAATTCAAGATAGTATTACTTCTATAGGAACAGGGTTAGCACTTTTGTTCTGTCTATACAATTTTGTATGGACCTTGCCTATAGTAGATTTTCGTCCGTATGCCATCGGGAATAATATCAAAGACAAAATGATAGACGAAAAACCTGCTGTCATTGAAAATATATTGATATACAAAAACACGCAAACGGGAGAGAAAAAAGAATTTGGAATCAATGAATTGCCTACCGATACTATTTGGCAATATGCGGATAGATTGGATAAAGTAATTGATGAAGGCA
>JBIILY010000169.1:0-3912 GCA_044338225.1 Chitinophagales bacterium | reverse complement strand
GATACTTTCTTTGGAAGCGATGGATATTGAAAATTTCCGTTAATAATATTGAATTTTATATCCATTTTGGGATAAATATCGCCTTGGTACATGCCATTAATTTTTCCATCAAGATTAAATTTCCCATTTGCTTCCATTTTGTCAAAATCTTTTGCATAAATGGCAGGAATCAAGGAAAGAACATCTTTGAATTGTGTATTGTCGGTTTTGAAGGTGATATCACTTTGTATGGCATCATTTGCAAGCATTTGAACCGATCCGTCTAATGCTATTTTCAAGGCATTGAGCTGTATCACATTCTCTTTAAATCCATATTTTTTTTGAGCTTGGTCTATATTTACATCCCCTGAATATGCCAAATGTGCATTTTTCAAAAAAGGAATACCACCCGATACAAAATTAAGTTTTTCGATATCTGTCTCAGAAATATAGTCTACCAAATTTTCTGTAAAATCGCCTTTGCCTGAGTGGTTCAAGTTCAGGATTTCAAGATTTTTATTGGTTTGTAAATCGGTATATTTTATATTTATTTGCTTTAAGTCCAATTTTTTTAAGCTCATCTCAAATTTTGAAGGCTCTTCTTTTTCGGTACTAGGCTTGGTTATATCCCAATTCGCTTTCCCATCTCCCAAAACAATAGCATGAATCGTTCCATTTTCTAGTGTGATGGCATTGATTTTCATTGCACTTCCATTTATTACAGACATGATATCTAATGATACATTTGCAGATTGTAAGTTTACTAAGGTGTCTTGTTGAAAATCATCTTTTCCAATAATAGACAACTGATTTACAGTCAACGCAATATTTGGAAAATTTTGGATATTTTTCAAAATAGAAACATCTAAGTCGCCAATAGTAACTTTAGCATTAATATTTTTGCTAATTTCATTATTTGCGGCTTCTATAAGTTTATCTTTGAAGAAAAAAGGCACTATAATTGCTATAAGCAAAAACACTATCAAAACACTCCCTAATCCAATTGCAATTTTTCTCATCTTTTTTTGTTTAATTCAGCTACAAAAGTACGTCTTTCCCAAAATTTCTGTAATTAAAAAATATTAAATCTGTATTTTTGTTAAAGTTTAAAATCATGTCCTTTTGAAAATAGTATTAGTAGGTACAGCAAATCCTTATAGAAGCGGAGGTATTTCGTCTTTCAATGAGCGATTGGCCTTGGAATTGAAACGAATGGGGCATGAAATTATTATTTATAATTTCACACTACAATACCCCGATTTTTTGTTTCCAGGCACCTCGCAGTTTGCAGATACGCCTCGAAAAGATGAAGTGCCTACCCTTCGAAAAGTCAATTCTATCAATCCATTTAATTGGATAAAAATAGGTTTTGAACTCAAAAATATGCGTCCTGATTTATTATTGTTTCGTTTTTGGACGCCTTTTATGGGGCCCTGTTTTGGAACTATTGCACACATCGTTCGGAAAAATGGGCATACGAAGGTACATGCATTGATAGATAATGCCATTCCTCATGAAGCAAAATTTACCGATAAAATTTTCTCAAAATATTTCTATGCTGCCGTAGATAAATTTGTAGCTATCTCCCAAAAAGTGAAATCTCAATTGGAACAACAAACAACTAAAACCGTCGTTTATAGTCCGCATCCTATCTATGATATTTATGGCGAGAAGATTGATAAAAAAATAGCTAGTGATTATTTTCAACTCAATTTGGAGCAAAAAGTAATCTTGTTTTTTGGATTTATTAGAGAATACAAAGGTTTGGACTTATTAATAGAATCTTTAAAATCAAATCCCGATGTAACCCTTATCGTTGCAGGCGAATTTTATATTGATCCCAAACCTTATTTTGAATTAGTCGAAAAATTGGGGGTGGCGAAGCAAATTGTTTGGCGCAATCAATTTATTGCCGATGAAGAAATTAAATATTATTTCTCCGCTGCCGATGCTGTGATTTTGCCATACAAAAATGCTACGCAAAGCGGCATTACTCAAATAGCCTATCATTTCAACACGCCTATGATAGCTACAAATGTAGGCGGATTGGAAGATTTTGTCAAAGACGGAGAAGTGGGTTTTTTGGTCAATCCCGATATGGAATCTATTGCAAAAGGGATACGACGATTTTATGATGAAGACAAAGAAAATGAATTTTCGGAAAATGTCAAAATTGCCAAAAAAGCCTTTGACTGGAATGTATTAGCCTCAAATACCGTATATGAATAAGTAATCGGTCAAAAAAAATGACCGAAACTACTTCAAGCACGGCATTATACCCAAAATAAATGGGTATAATTTTAAAACATAAATAGTATAAAATTATTACAATTTAAAAGAAAGCGAAACCTGTAAATTTCTTCCCAAACCACTGATTCCACTCATATATTTTCTATAATGTGCATCAAATACATTGTTCAATGTAAGATTAGCTTGGATGTGCTTGTTGAATTGATATCCACAAGACATATTGAGGATAAAAAACTCGGGAGTACCTACAATTCTATTATTCTCAATAGCCGCAAAGCTTTTAATCATTTCATTGTTTGGATTGAAGAAGCTAATAGGTTTTGCACCGTTGTAATTAACCCAAAAATGTGTCGAAAATTTGCCTTGATGCCCTTTGAGGCCTATATTCCCATATAAAGGCGGTATATCGTCCAGATAAATCTGCGTGTCTTTTTGTACGCCATAATTATAATTTATCGTAAAATAGCCCATCCATTGTTTTGAGAAATGATAACGTGCATCGATATTGGCGCCTAAGACATAACTCTCATCGATATTGGTACGAGTATATACCTTGTATGTTTCATCCAAAATAATCTGGTTAAAACTATCAAAGGCTTTTGTTCCAATTTTGTTTTGATATATATACGCATATGGAGCTATTTGTAGCTCGAGCATATCATCAAATTTTCGGTAAAAATGCCCTTCCATCCCAAAAATATTTTCGTTTTTTAGATCGGTGTTTGGAATTAAAATTGTGGTTGAAAGAGGGGTTGAAATATTGAATCCATCGGGCATCCTAGAGCTGATAAAGGCAGATGCAGCATAATTGCTATTCTCACATGAATGCCTTGTCCATGAGATTTGCGCATTGTATGAAGTATTAAAAATATTCAATTTTTCATCGTTGAAGAAATTTAAAGGGGCAATATTTAAATAATTGTATTGCAATTGCTGAAGTCCAAAATTCATTCCTACAAAAAAGGCTGTTTTGTCGTCTATTCGGTGTTCTAATTTGAGGTAAGACATCGCTTTAAGCGCAGCAGGTTTTGCATCCGAATTGGAGATGTTAAAGAAATTAGAATAAGCTGATGATGAAGTATTTGTGATTTTTGAAAAAGAGTTTGAACTAGATGAAATATCTTCTGTTTTTGCATTCAAGCCATAGAAAAGTACCCATTTCCAATTAAAATTTTTGTGAGCATCTAGGTTCAATTCTATTTTTGAAGTATTGAAAAATAAGCTTTTTTCATACGGACTTTGATATTTGCGAAACGAAGTCGTTTGTTCTAATCTAGAATAACCAATATTTATGTTTAATTTTGAAAATAATCTCTGTTTTTTATGGAATTGAACACCGAGTGTACTTACAAATAAGGAAATATTATCTTGATTTGTGGCAAAAAACTGAAAGGCATCTTTGTTTTGTGTGGTATGCGTTTGGGTAGCATCTTCTAATACACTGTAGTATAAACCCAGCATGATATTGCTTTCATCGCCTATTTTGAGCGTTGATTGATTGCCCACCTGAAAGAGTTTAAACTGTGACTGAGAAATGGCATTCGGATTCAATGAATTTTTATATACATCTTGTTTAAGATCGTCTTGCCATGTTACTACACCCAATTCTTGTCCCCAAGTATTGTTTTTTTCATTATGTTTTTGTCCAATTTCAAATCCCCGTGGGTAATATGCAGAAAAATT
>JBIILY010000168.1:0-3915 GCA_044338225.1 Chitinophagales bacterium | reverse complement strand
AAGAGAATCGATAGAAAATTGTTGGGTGAAAGGCGGCATATATACATAAGGAATCCAGCCCCATTTTTTCTTTGTGTAAAAGGGTAAAATCGCCTCATAATCGCCCCAAATTAAAGCCGACCAATTTTGGGAAGTGACGGCATCCAAAAATTGAGGATAGGAATAGGGGAGAAGGCTTTTATTTTCAACTGCATAATCCCATTTCTTAATATCAAGCTGTGCTCTTTTGATTACTCTCATGGGGCTGATTTTATGGATTGTTCAAAAATAGATTTCCATTCTTTTTTTGCCATCAAATCATTATGAAAAATAGGCATGAATATACCCCCAAATCGTCTAATTTCATCTTGTAGCGATTGATATGAAGCATTGGCTTGAATATATTTTTCTTCTTCGGAAGTAGCATAATACTCAACAGTCGAATCCATAAAACAAGGTGTAAAAATTTTGAGCGACGTTTTTTTATTTTTCGATAAATCAAAAAAGTAAAAAGGAAGTGAAGTAGAGGTTCTAAAACCCGCATATCCTCCATAAGCCATTGAAAAATCGGCTTTAATTTTATTTTTCAATAAAATAGTTGAGTAGAATGATTCAATGTCGAATCGCAAAAAATGAAATCGGTTACTTTCAATTTTTTTATTGATTTTGACTTCGAGCCAATTTTTTTCTTCTTCCAATAAGTTTTTTTGGCTCAAAGAATTGTATGAGGGGTGAATATTTAAATCCGTTTTATGATTCAATATTTTAACTAATTCTACAAATGCTTTGTCTTCCCGTTTGTTAAAATGATCGTTTTTATGAGGATGCTGAGGACATAGGAGAAATGTTTTATGTGCTACTTTGTTTTCATTTAATGTATTATAAATGAAATCGTAGGTGTCGTATTTGTCTTTTTCTTCCGAATGAAATAGATTGAGAATATTCCGTTTAAGAAATTTTTCCAAACTGACATTCTTGGCATAAAAAGCATGATCAATATCTATTGTATACAATGATTGGGCTTGGATGTTTTTTTTAATAAATTGGGGATTATTAGCACATAAATAATCTTGAATGGCATCAATATATCGATTGACCATAGCTTTTTCTAGGAAATTAAAACGAAAAGCCACACTTTGTTCGGGCAAATATCGGTTGTGAATATCCTTGATACAAGGTAGATATTCCTCAAAACGAGAAATGAGATAAAATGCAGAAGCAAAAAGGTCAAAATTAAATGGTTGAAAAGCTTCCTTTGGTCTAAAAAGTGCCGTGAAATTCGCAAATTTTATTTCCTCAATAGTCTGCTTTTCTATTTGGTCTTCAAATAATAAGTCATGACAAGGAAAGAACAAATGATTCGTAACAGGAATGTAATTGTATTCAATTTTTATTGAAGTAGCATCTAATTGAAAAGATTCGATATCATCGGTCAATTGCATTTGCAATCCCAAAACTTCGCAGAATATCCAAGCAAAAATATATTCTACACGAGGCGTAATTTCAGGAACAAATATCAATATCATGTCTATTCTTTTACAAAAGATTGATTTCTTAGATATTTTTTCTTCAATAATTGACAAGGGAAATACTTTGTATCTTTGGTGTCATCATAAAGAGAAACCAAGGTCTCAAAAATGGCAGTAATGCTATGTTTGTCAATTTCTTTCAATAAATTTTGAAAAGGTGCCGTAGATTGATTTTGAAAGATTATATTTTCGTCTACACATTTTGCGATTTCGTTCAATTCCAAAAATTTGGTTCTTGGGCGAAACATACCAATACGATCTTCTAGCCACAATACTTCTTTCTTTATTGTCTTTAAAAACCCTTCGATATCTGGGATTTCATTGCCTCTAAAAGCGGTTAATTCCCAAAAATTGGAGTCCAAAAATCCTGGAAGTGCATTGATGCCAAAGATTTTACTTTTCACTTTGCATTGAAAGGCATAACTTGTTTCGGCAAGCGAGGTCTTGGCGGTAGAAAGGAAAAATATCTTATTTTTTAAGGCACTATAAATTGGGAAATTTTCATTATCATCATCAAAATTCAAATCGAAAATAATATCGTATAAATCAAAATCTTCTTCTTCATCACCGTCTGAATATTCTATTTCAAATTGGGTAGCATCCAATACCTTTAAAAGTTCTTCTTTTCTGGATTCTTCGCCTACTATTAATATTTTTTGCATGTTTTTAATTTATATTTTTTCTTCTCAATTCAAAATTTTCTCCCAAATATACTTTCCGAACTTGTTCATCTTGGCTCAACTCATCTGCAGTACCTGATTTTAAAACCTTGCCTTCAAACAATAAATAAGCTCTCTGAATAATGGATAAAGTCTCTTGAACATTATGATCTGTAATTAATACACCAATATTCTTGTCTTTCAACTGCATTACAATTTTTTGAATATCTTCCACCGCTATAGGGTCAATTCCCGCAAAAGGCTCATCCAATAGAATGAAATCAGGATTGGTAGCTAAGGCTCGTGCTATTTCGGTTCTTCGTCTTTCGCCACCGCTCAATACTTCTCCCAAACTTTTACGAACATGGCCTAGCCTAAATTCTACGATAAGGGATTCTAGTTTTTCTTTTTGTTCTGCTTTGGATAATTTTGTCATTTCCAATACCGCAGCAATATTATCTTCAATACTCATTTTTCTGAAAATCGAAGCTTCTTGTGGCAAATATCCAATTCCCATCTGTGCTCTTCGATACATGGGTAAGGCTGTTATATTTTCATCATTTAAAAATACATCGCCGCTATCGGGTTTGATAAGACCTACCGTCATGTAGAATGAGGTTGTTTTTCCCGCTCCATTAGGTCCCAAAAGACCCACGATTTCACCCTGACGTACTTCTATAGATACATCATCTACCACTTTTCGTTTTTTATACGATTTGACCAAATGAGTTGTCTTTAAAGTCTTCATTTACGCAATTAATTTGTACAAAAATAGAAAAATTAAATTTATTGGGAAATCTAAACTTATTACCTCAATAAGGTAACACTTCCTTTCGCGAAATGTTTACCCTTATTGTTTTTGTATTCTATGAAATATACATAAACACCAGGTTCGCATTTTTCACCTTTATATATGCCATCCCATGCAGCAAAATTACCATGCCCCTCATACATTTTTTCACCAAATCTTGTATATACCAAAAGTCTAATGACATCAACATTCCCATAAAAATTAGGCCTAAATAAATCATTTTTGAAGTCATCATTAGGCGTAAATACATTTGGACATTCGGCATATCCATCTATTGAATCAATAACAGTAGTATCTGTGCCTGAAGTGTCTCTAGGAATGATATACACATTACAGCTGTCGTATCCTACACAACCATCATGATTCATAATGGTTACTTTATATTTGCCTTCAATGGATACCATGATTTCAGCTGAGGTGGAACTTGTGTTCCAAGTATAATATAAAAATCCTTTTTGAGCTTGCAATAGAGCTGTATCCCCTTTTTTAATCGTGGTGTCTTGCAGTTTTTTGGTTATAAAATTGGATTTAACAAATAAAGTCAATGTAATAATACTATCACATCCATATTGATTGGTTAGCGTATCTCTGTATATACCTGACTTTGTATGACCTTTGTATTTCTGATCATGACATATTGTTTTAGTTTCATTACCATATGTTTTTTGATTTAAACTCAATTCATATCTGTAAATACTGATACATCCATATTCATTCATAAAGCTATCTATATAATTTCCTGCTGCCGATTTCCCTCTATATGAGCGGCCTTCACAAATTTTTATTTTGAAACTGCTATCAATATTGGGTCTTACATATAAATCTACTGTTTCAATAATGCTATCACATCCCAGTCCATTTTTAATCGTATCAATGAAAATACTCGTTTTAGTTTGACCTCTAAAAGATTCCCCTTGACATATCTCATAATTCAAAT
>JBIILY010000167.1:0-3918 GCA_044338225.1 Chitinophagales bacterium | reverse complement strand
TACAAGCACCTATAGGCCCCGAGAGTATCACGGGACTTCCCGGCACGGTCTTGGGACTTGTTGTTCCCGATTTGCATACCACGTGGCTAGCAAAAGATTTTAAAAACCTTGAACTCAAACCCAAAACAGAATATATCCGAAAGTACAAAGGAAAAAATACCACAAAAGAGGAACTGGAAAAAGAAGTAGAGAAAAATATGAAATATTATTCCAATCCTAAATCATTGATAATTAGGGCGATATTATAATGACAAATTCCGTGCCTTCCGCGTTTTCCGTGAGAGAAAAAAAGGAAAAAGAATACCTCACAGAAAGCACAGAATACACTGAAAAAAACTAAAAAATTTCCGTGCCTTCCGAGTCTTCCGTGAGAGAAAAAAACAAAAAAAATCCCTATTCTCAAAAAATAATAGTACTTTTATAGCGTATTTTCATCAAAAAATAAAAATATGCCCATAGTTTCTACCAAAGGATTGACTGCTGTCTCGGGAGTTTTGGATAATAAAAAAGCGATGTATCTTCTCCGAAGAACCCTTTTTGGAGTTTCAAGAAGCGATATTACCGCATTTGTTGGCAAAAATATCTCCGTTGCCGTGGATGAATTGCTTACAGCTTCTCCTGCGCCCAATCCACCGGTCAATCATTACAATAATACAAAACCCGATGTCAATGTAGCTTATGGACAAACTTGGGTCAATGCGCCTTTTGATTTAGATTTGCAGGGCGATCGGATGTTTTCTTTCAAATCCTGGCTTGTAGGTGTTATGCTGACTCAAAATCATTCAATCACCGAAAAAATGGGCTTGTTTTTTCAAAATTTATTACCAGTAGAGTCCGATGCTGTAAATGACCCGCGAATGTTATATCGAAATTATCAAATGATACGTAGAAATTGTTTGGGAAATTTCAAAACAATGATAAAAGAAAATACGATTGATATAGCAATGCTTCAGTATCTCAATGGGGATAAAAACAATAAAAATGCTCCTGATGAAAATTATGCTAGAGAACTTCAAGAACTCTTTACGCTAGGCAAAGGCCCCAATAGCAAATACACCGAAGACGATGTAAAACAAGCTGCCAAAGCCCTCACGGGCTATCAAGTGGATAAAAACACACTTACTTATTTTTTCAACAGTGCGCGCCACGATACCAGCAATAAAACCTTTTCTTCTTTTTATAACAATTATACCATTACGGGGAAATCGGGCGCACAAGGGGAACAAGAGCTACAAGAGCTTATTGATATGATATTTCAGCAGCAGGAAGTTGCCAAGCACTTTTGTAGAAAACTCTATAAATTCTTTGTGTATTATGAAATAGATGCAACAATAGAAACGAATGTTATCTCACCCCTTTCTCAAATTTTTATTAATAATAATTGGGAAATAAAACCTGTCCTAAAAGCACTTTTGATGTCCGAACATTTTTGGGATACCGAAAATTATGGAGCACACATCAAAAGTCCTTTGGATTTTATGCTAGGCTATATGAAAGAAATGGAAATAGCATTGCCAAGTGCTACCAGTTATGAATCATACTACAAAGTGCTTTTTGAACCAGCAAAATATGCGGCGTTGATTCGTCAGGAAGTTTATAATCCTCCAAGTGTGTCGGGGTGGGAAGCCTATTATCAGCTACCACTTTATCACGAAAATTGGATCAATACCGATACCGTTACACGTAGAAATCAAATCTCGGCCTATTTGCTTTTTGGATATAACGTTTCAGGGTTCAGAATACAAGCCGATGTGATAGAATTTACCAAAAAATTTACCACACCTAGCGACCCCAATTTATTGATTGACGAGGCACTTGCTTTTTTGCATACGATTCCCGCTACAGCCCCGCTCAAAGCGAGTTTAAAAACTATTTTATTATTCAATCAAACCCAAGATCATTATTGGACCGATGCGTGGAATGCCTATATCAATGATCCTACAAATGCTACAAAGAAAAATACGGTTTCGGGATTGTTGACCGCATTTTATAAATATATTTTTGATATGGCAGAATATCAATTGTATTAAAATTTTGAATTCATAAATAGATTGAAATGAAAAGAAGAGAATTTATAAAAAATAGTGGAAAAGTAATTGCATTGGGCTCCATTTTACCGGGTTTTAGTATTTCGGCTTTAGCAGCGCATAATAGCATGAGCGATATGCTAGCTGCAAGTGCCAATTTGAATGATAATGTGCTTGTAATGATTCAGATGAATGGCGGAAATGACGGATTGAATACCTTGATTCCATTGGATCAATATAGCAAATTGAGTCTTTTTAGACAAAATATTTTGATTCCCGAAAGCAAATTGCTCAAACTAAATGGAAAAGACGCAACTTGTCTTCACCCTGCTATGACAGGAGTTCAGAGTTTGTACAATGAAGGCAAAGTCAATTTTATACAAGGAGTAGGCTATCCCAATCAAAATTTTAGTCATTTTAGAAGCACCGATATATGGCTCAGTGGCTCCGATGCCGACAAAGTGGTGCCTACGGGATGGATGGGACGCTATCTCAATTACGAATTTCCAAATTTCCCCGAAGGATTTCCCAATAATGATATGCCCGACCCACTCGGAATTCAAATAGGCGCATTTGTATCGCCCGTTTTTCAAGGCCCCATTTTCCCAATGGCTATTTCCATTTCCAACGACAAAGATTTTTATGATATTGTCAACGGAACCGATACCACCGTTCCCAACAATGCTATTGGAAAAGAACTCGCATATATTCGAGAGGTAAAAGGTCAAGCGCAAAATTTCAATCAAGTCATCAAAACCGCTGCGGGCAAAGTAACGACGCAGTATACATATCCTACAGGCAATAAATTGGCGGATCAACTCAAAATTGTAGCCAAATTGATAAAAGGCGGCCTCAAAACTAAGGTTTATATGGTGGATTTGGGTGGATTTGACAATCATGCAGGCCAAGTAGATACTAGCGATGTCACCAAAGGAACCCACGCCACGCTACTAAAAACCCTCTCCGATGCCATACAAGCATTCCAAAAAGATTTGGAATTTTTAGGGATTGATGATCGAGTGGTAGGTATGACCATGAGCGAATTTGGTAGACGAATTGCCAGCAATGCCAGCTTGGGAACCGATCACGGCTCGGCACTTCCTATGATGGTGTTTGGAAAGAATGTCAATAGCGGTATTTTGGGGGCTAATCCCAATATTCCATCGGCGTCCAATCCCAATGATAATTTGGCTATGCAGTACGATTTTAGAAGTGTCTATGCGTCAATACTCCGAGATTGGTTTTGTGTAGATACTTCGTCATTACAAACCATTCTACTCAATAATTATCAGCAATTACCCATTCTCAAAAGTGGCAATTGCACGTCTTCTATCCATGAAATCAATCAGCAAGCAGGCTTGAAATGGATCGATGCCTTCCCCAATCCCTTTGTAGATCAATTAACGATAGAATACACCACAAAAGGCGGACATACGATGATTCAACTCTTTGATACCGAGGGGAAATTGATAGAAACCTTTGTCAACGAATCCAAACTGCCCGGTACATATACCTACACGTATTATCCACCTTATATTTCAAAAGGCGTGTATTACTGCCGTTTCCAAAACGAGAGCATACAACAAGTAGTGACACTAATCAGCGAACGATAAGATTTATTAATTTTTAATTTTGGGCGCTTTAACGGGCTATCCACTTTACTACGCTTCGCTTCGTGTTCGTTCCTATCCCTAGCGCAACAACACACACTCCGTCTTTCCAGAAAATTTTTCAATAGAAAATATGAGATTAGAATGACTTATCTATCAGAAAAATTTATTTGGAATCTCAAACACGCCTGCCATGTGTCATTACAAAAAATTTTCACAAGCATCTCATAGTTTTAAATTGAATTAAAAATGAAAATTTATTTGGAATGTCATTGGTATAT
>JBIILY010000192.1:0-3593 GCA_044338225.1 Chitinophagales bacterium | reverse complement strand
CACCAATATTAATATCCGAAACTTGCATAGAAATTGTTCTGCCAAACGCTTCAAAATCTGGAGCCCAAGGAATAACAGCACTCGTCATCAATGCCGTAAACATAGCGATACCTGGTCCTGCTATAAAAAGCCATTTGCTGGCATTGGTAGGGATAAATTCCTCTTTGAAAAACATTTTTCCTCCATCGGCCAAGGGTTGCAACAATCCGAAGATTCCCGCACGATTGGGACCAATTCTATCTTGTAAAAAAGCGGCTACTTTTCTTTCCAAATACGTAGAATACATAGCTATAACCAATGATAAGACAAAAATGGCTAACGCTAAAGCAGATTTTTCTATTACAAATTCTAACATCAAACTGAGTTTTTATATATTATAAGTTGCAAATTTATTATTTTTAAGTCAAAATGAAGGAAAAAGTTATCCGTTTTTTGAAGAAATATAAAAAATAAAGAAAGTCTCAGAAATTCTTTATTAATTTTGTATGATAAAATAGGGTACGTGCGATGCTGGAAAAAATGAATTATGAAAATTATGATATAGATAATGAATTGAAACTCATTTCAAAAGAGTATCGATCCTTATTAAAGGGCTTAGCGCATCGTTTGGATAAGGTTGATAAGAAAAATTTGCGTATTGCTTTTGAAATGGCGCTCAATGCGCATAGCAAAACGAGAAGAAAAAGTGGCGAACTCTATATTTTTCATCCCATTGCTGTAGCTAGAATTTGTACAGAAGAAATTGGGCTTGGACTTACTTCGGCTATTTGCGCATTACTTCACGATACGGTGGAAGATACCGATTTGACACTAGAAGATATTGAATTGGCGTTCAATAAAGAAATCTCGGGCATTGTCAATGGACTTACCAAAATCAGTGGTGTCATTGATACACAAACGTCCATGCAAATTGAAAATTACAAAAAACTAATTGTTACATTGACCGATGATGTTCGTGTAATACTTATAAAAATAGCCGATAGATTGCACAATATGCGAACTATGGACTCTATGCGAGCGGATAAGCAAGCCAAAATTGCATCGGAAACCTTGTTTTTATATGCGCCTCTTGCGAATAGAATTGGACTACACGCTATCAAAACTGAATTAGAAGATTTATCCTTAAAATACCTAGAACCTAAACAATATCGAGAAATTGCACTAAAACTAAAAGAGACCAAAAGACAACGCACGCGCCATATCAATGAATTTATAAAACCTATTGAAGAAAATTTGATTTCAAAAGGCTATAAATTTAAAATCTATGGTCGTCCTAAATCGATTTATAGTATTTGGAATAAAATTCACAACAAAGGTGTTCCGTTTGAGGAAGTGTTTGATTTATTGGCCATTAGAGTTATTTTAGAGGTGCCAATGGAAGAAGAAAAACAAGCTTGCTGGAATGTATATTCTATCATTACAGATAACTATGTACCTAATTCGGATCGTTTGAGAGATTGGATTTCAAAACCTAAAAGTAATGGCTATGAAGCATTGCATACAACGGTAATGGGTCCTCATGGACGATTTATTGAAGTGCAAATTCGTACCAAACGCATGGATGAAGTAGCAGAAAAAGGTGTGGCTGCCCATTATTTCTATAAAGGAGAAAAGAAAGAAAAAGAAAACAATCCTATAGATGAATGGTTGCAACGAATTTCCGAAAAAATCAAACATACCGATGAAAATTCTTTGGACTTGGTCAATGATTTCAAATTGGATTTATACAACGAAGAAATCTATGTTTTTACCCCTAAGGGAGAATTGCGTTTAATGCCAAAAGGCAGTAAAGTATTAGATTTTGCATATGAAATACACACGGGATTAGGGAATAAATGTATAGGTGCTAAAATTAAACATAAATTAGTACCACTATCCCATGTTCTGGAAAATGGAAGTCAAGTTGAAATCCTAACGAGTGCCAAACAAAAACCGAGTGAGGATTGGCTCAATATCGTAACGACTTCAAAAGCTAAATCTTCTATAAAATCAGCATTCAAGGCCGAAATAAAAGAAATGGCAAAAGATGGAAAAGAGATTTTGATGCGAAAACTCAATGCCATCAATGCAAAATATAATGATCAGAACATCCAAACACTTCTCAATTTTTATAAAGAAGGTAATACGTTGTCGTTTTTGAGCAAGATAAAATTAGAAAAAATAAATCTTGCCGATTTAAAGAAAATGGATGTTCTAGGTGGTATTCTAAAAATAGAAAAACTTAAAAAAGAAAATGAATTGGGCAATCTTTCGGATAGCGATATTATCAAAAAAGTAAAAGAAACACTCAAACAAAACTCGGATATTCTTATCATGGGCGAGGATGGTTCCAAGATTCATTATAGCTACGCTACTTGTTGCAATCCTATTCCGGGCGATGAAGTATTTGGATTTATTACGCTCAATGAAGGCGTCAAAATTCATCGACTCAACTGCCCCAATGCCGTGAATTTGATGAGTAAATATTCCTATCGTATTGTAAAGACAAAATGGAATCAATCCAAAGAAATTTCATTCCTTACAGGATTCAAAATCAATGGTATAGATGATTTGGGATTGGTGAATAAGATGACCAAAATCATTTCGGAACATCATAATATCAATATAAAATCCATATCGGTAGAAAGTGAAGAAGGTATTTTTGAAGGTATAGTGAAGCTTTATGTAATGGATATTGAACAATTGGAAGAGCTGATTCAAAATCTAAAAAAACTGGATGGTGTTATCAATATCAAGCGATTGGAGGTGGAGTAGAATTTTTAGTTTAACCCAAATTACGCATTAGGTTATTACGAAGTAATAAAAATAAGGCGTTAGTTGGGTTTAACCCCGCTAATAGATTGTTTCCATAAAATGTAAATTTGATTGATTTACAATCTATATTGCGATTAATCATTTTCTAATGATTAATTTGGGTTTAACTAGTTTTTATAGGAAATATATTATTTATCGCTGTAATGTCCCCTAAATGATAAAACAAAAATGGTATCATCTACAATTTGATATACCATATCTATGTTGTTTATTGATTTTTCTTGACCAAACTTCCTCTTTCATATATTTCAATTGTTCTGGTTTTCCTTTACCCATACGAGGATTTTCCATAGAATCTTTTACTAAAAACTCTATATTTGACAAAAGTTGTTTTTGACCCGATTTTTTAAATTTCTGAAAATCTAAAACAGCTTTATCTTTAAAAACGATTCGGTACATTTATCTTTTCATTAGATACTGAAATGCAGCATCATTATTTTCAAAAACTATCGAATTTTCTGATTGAATAGAGTCTTCAAGCATCATTTTATAATCTTCAAATGTATATGAAGTATCTTCTATGGCTTCTTTTTTCTGATTTATTTTTGAAAATTTAATATCCAAAGCTTCTAAAATTTTTAATATTTTTGGTTTTTCAAAAGTATTAAATTCTATCAAATAAGTTTCCATTAATAACAAAATTTTAATGCAAATGTACCCTTTTTCTTTAACATTTAGATGTTTTTTTTAATAATTTTTAAATGAGAAGAAATTAAGCCAAAAGATAGAATTCAATTAAAACTCATAATTATAATAGCTATAATGAGTTATGATTACCA
>JBIILY010000165.1:0-3947 GCA_044338225.1 Chitinophagales bacterium | reverse complement strand
TAATTCAAAGCTACAATCCTTCCGAAATTATTTATCCAAAAAATAGCTTAAAAGAGTGGATTCAGAAGCTATCAACTCATTTTTATACCTATCCGCTTGAGGATTGGATTTACGGCGATGATTTTTCAAAAGAAACCTTGCTAAAAAAGTTTCAAACCCTATCGCTCAAAGGATTTGGGATAGAAGGATTTGACGAAAGTACTACGGCAGCTTCGGCTATTTTACATTATCTCAATAGCAATGAACAGCACAAATTAGACCATATAAGCAAAATTTCCATACTTCAATCTTCGGATTATGTATGGCTGGACAATTTTTCTATTCGAAATTTAGAATTGGTAGAAAGTGTTCACGCAGGGGCTACTTCGCTTTTTGATGTTATCAATAAAACCCAAACAGGTATGGGCGCTCGTATGCTTCAGCGTTGGATTTTGTTGCCTTTAATTGATATCGATAAAATCAATCATCGACTCAATCAAGTTGAAATTTTCTTGAAAAAAGAAGATTTGAAAGAGAAAATGGCGGAATTGATCAAGCAAGTAGGCGATTTGGAGCGTTTGATATCTAGAGTAGCGATGCAAAAAATGTCGCCCCGAGAGGTGGTTCAGCTCAAAAAATCGCAACAAATCATTAAGCAAATCATTCAAGTGATTCAAGAGAGTAGTGAAAAATCCTTGATGAAATATCTCGATTTTCTCAATCCTTGTCAGAATTTGATAGAAATGATAGACACGCAGTTGCTGGATGAGGCTAACACCGCACTCAACAAAGGTTGCGTATTTAAGCGTGGTTTTAATGCCGATTTGGATGAAAATCTTTCGCTGATGCACGATGGCAAGGAATATTTGCTCGAAATTCAACAGCGAGAGACCGAACGTACCGAAATTACCAATCTTAAAATTGGATTTAATAATGTATTTGGTTATTTTCTTGAAGTGACCAATTCGCATAAACATAAAGTGCCCGAAGATTGGATTCGCAAGCAAACGCTCTCTAATGCGGAGCGATACATTACGCCCGAATTGAAAGAATATGAAAATAAAATCTTGGGTGCAGAGGATAGAATGTATCAAATTCAGGAGAAATTGTGGATGCAATTGGTGCGAGATTTGCAGGAATATATCGATCCTGTTCAGATTAATGCCAAAATGATAGCCGAATTGGATTGTTTGATTTGTTTTGCTCATGTGGCGTTGCAAAATAATTATTGCCGACCGATTTTGAACGATACGTTGGTGATTGATATTAAACAAGGACGCCATCCTGTCATTGAAAAAAGATTGGGAATGGATCAAGCGTATATCCCCAACGATACGTATTTGAGCAATGAAGAACAACAGATTATCCTCCTCACAGGACCCAATATGTCGGGGAAAAGTGCGGTGCTGCGGCAAACGGCTTTGATAGTACTGATGGCACAAATGGGATGCTATGTCCCAGCATCGGAGGCGCATATCGGCTTTATCGATAAATTATTTACGAGGGTAGGCGCAAATGACAATTTGAGTATGGGCGAGAGTACCTTTATGGTGGAAATGAACGAAACGGCGAGTATTGTCAATAATTTTTCTGAGCGCAGTTTGATTTTATTGGATGAAATAGGCCGAGGAACCAGCACGTATGATGGTATTTCGATAGCGTGGAGTCTGGCGGAGTATTTGTATTTTTCCCAGCAAAAACCCAAAACCCTTTTTGCTACGCACTATCATGAACTCAACGAACTAGGTACTAAGCACGATAGAATCAAAAATTATCATATCCAAACCAAAGAAATGGATGGCACGATTTTGTTTTTGAGAAAATTGGTGGAAGGAGGCAGCGAACATAGTTTTGGTATACACGTAGCTAAGCTAGCGGGAATGCCCAATGATCTCATCAAACGAGCGGAATCAATTATGCACGATTTGGAACAAAAATCGGTATCGCCTACTAGCACAAAAAGCAAAGTAGCTCAAATAGCCAAGCAGACGAGCTTTCAAATGAGTATTTTTGATCAGGCCGATCCTGTGATTGCACAACTAAGAGACGAGCTCAAAAATCTCAATATCAATAATTTATCTCCAATGGAAGCTTTAATAAAGCTTAGTGAATGGAAGGAGCAGTTGAAGTAGGGGGGTGATGTAATACTTATAAAGCAAAAATAATGAACTATATACATTTGTAAAATCCCGATTTCGGGGCTAACCGCTTCTATCTTGGCTAATGGATCTGTGAATAGCTATGATATCTGTAGTATCTGTAAGACGCTAAACCTTTTGTATTAGTGAAATTATTTTTTTTGTTTACGTTTGTCTTTATGAGTAAACATATACGGCTTGCAAATGTGCTTACAAAATGCATTGGCTATTTGTTAGTATTTCCAATCACCGTGACTCACTGGCAAACGATTTAATTCATCTTTGTAAAGCTTCCATTTAGGTAAGTATTTGTCCAAATGTGCTAAGAAATTATCGTTGTGATGTCTTTCTATTAAATGTATCATTTCATGTACAACAATGTATTCTAGACAATAATAAGGTTTCTTTGCTAGTTCCAAATTAATCCAAATTCTCTTTTGTTCAATGTTGCATGTTCCCCACTTGGTTTTCATTTGTTTTACTCCCCAATCTGATACTGATACTCCAATTATTGGTTCCCATTTTTTTATGAGCTGTGGGATTTGATTTTTCAATTGTTTCCTATACCATTCATTAATACAATTTTGTCTTTGCTCTATTGTTGCATTTGGTCTAATGAATAAATCGATGAAAGTTTTTGTTTTTATTTCTACTCTTGGCGGCGCATTTTGTTCTGTTATTCGCAATAAATATCTTTTACCTTCAAAATAATGACTTTCTCTTTGCTCAAATACTCTAGGCATTTGTCTGTCTTGCATTTCAAATTTTCGTTGGTTCTTTTTTATCCAGGCTAATTTTGAAATCGCAAATAATTTGACCGCTTCATCATCAACATTTAATGGTGCTGCAATTCGCACCCTACCTGTTGGTGGATAAACAGAAAGGTGCATATTTTTTATGCTCTTTCTAATTACATCAATGAAAAAATTACTTACTTCTATTTGGTGCATTTTAATATTCTCTTTGATTGGTAACTATATCAAACACCATACTCAATAGCATTTCATCATTAATGCCGTTGCTTTCTAATACTTGTCTAATTGCTATTTCTACTTTTCTTCTTTTGATGTGTGTACTTCGCCAATCATCATCTTTTGTGTCTCTAATTTGCTGGTCTAATTCGTTTGCTAGTTCTTCGTTTTTATCCAAATTGTCATACAATGCTTGTTTTGGTTTTGAATTAATAGTAGCTGGATAGGTTTTCTTAGTATTAGGTTGAATGTTTTTGGCTAACTCTTCATATTCTTTTAGCAGCTCTTCATACGATATTGCTCCTTCTTTTCTCAATCTTATTAACTCAAATAACAAAACACTCATTTTTTCATAGTATGCAGGATTGATTGGCATTTCCTGAATGATTGTCTTTCGCATATTGTTTTCAATTGTTTCACTCATTGCCGATTTGTTGCCTTTAATACTTGCTGGTAATTTTTCTGTGGCTTCTTCAATTCCATTTTCAACAATTAATTGAAGCAATGTTGCTTCTCCTAAATTAGATAATACACGACTAGGATCTGCTGTTAAATACATATCCAACATTTGGCGCATATCGGGTTCAAACTTCTTCAAATCAATATAATCAGATGAATAATGTTTGATACTGTTTCTTAATTCGGCGTAGTAGTTTACTTTGTCTTTGATTTTATCGGCTTCTACTTGAGTGTAACCCGCTTCAATTATTTCGGAAGCAATGTTATTGTATGCTCTAATTAAAGCCACTACCAATTTATATAAAGTCAAACGTTTTTGTTCGTTGTCTTTTAAGTCGTCTTTGTTTGTTGGGTCACCGCAAAAATAATGATAATACTGTTCTAATTGTTTTGGTGCTGG
>JBIILY010000164.1:0-3950 GCA_044338225.1 Chitinophagales bacterium | reverse complement strand
ACGTGAAAAATGCTTTTACACCTTCAGGATTGAAGAAAGTAATCATATCGTTATTTAAATGTTTCTCATTAAATTCTTCATTTGGCACCATTCTGTACATAACAGCTTCTGCAAATTTAAATTTATTTTGTTTTAAAAATGTAGGTAAAACACCAATTCCAACGGCAGAGCATGGCAAAAGGAACTTTTCATTTGCTTGAAATTTCTTCAAAACACTTTGTAAGTCTGCAGGTGTACCATTGGAGTATATTACTTTTCTTTTTCTATAACGAATATATTTCTGCAAATAGTACGCTATAGCTTCAGAGGAACAAATATATTTGGCTTCTTGTGGCATTTTATGACGCATTTCATCACAAATTTTGAAGAAATAGTCTATTGCATTTTTACTATTAAAAATAACTGCGGTAAATTCCGCTATATTGATCTTATTTTTTCTAAATTCTCTCAAAGTCAAGCTCTCTACTTTTAATAGAGGTATAAAGCTGATTTTTAATTTGTAGCGTTTACTTAAATCTGTATATGGTGATTTTTCGCCAACAGGTTCTGGCTGAGTAATTAAAACATTCTTAATTTTCTTGGGGAGTGTTTTGATTTCTTTTGGTGTCAAAGCAAATTCACTTACAGGAGAGGCGTCTTCTTTTGATTTTTTGGTCGTAGATTTTAAAGAATCTACTTTAGAATCTGCCTTTTTTGTAACTTTTGGAGTGGATTTCTCTACCTTTTTGGCATCCACTTTTTTGGTACTAGGCGAACTCTTAACCACTTCTTTTTTTGAATTATCATCTACGTTGGATGACTTTGTGTTTTTTACAACTTTATTAATTTCAGTAGTTTTTTTTGCCATTCTGTTATATTATGTGTAAAAATTTAGCAAGCAAAATTAAGGGTAAAACTTTAATTGTAACGAAATAAATTAAAGTCTTAATAAAATTAGAACGTATAAAATCAAAATTATTGATTAAATTTTTTAAAATACTAAACGATTCAAAGAAAAGAAACAACAATATTGACGTATATAATATTACTTCTTTAAATCGAGTGTTTGATATTGATTCTAGAGTAAATAATGGTAATAAGAATATGCTAACTAATATCATTTTATCCAAATGAATATAATTAGTTATCATTTTAACGGATTTTAATTCAAATACGTAAAAAAGAACTTGAAGCAATAGGTTTTTAACGATGAAAAACAAGAAAAATATCAAGTATTTCATATAAAAGGTTTCTTCAAATATATTTTTTTCGCCTATAAATTCATGGAAAATAAGGTACACTAAATATAAAACACAAAAAGAATAGCTCAAAAAGAAATAAATAGAAACCCCAAAATCAAAATCTTCTGTAATTTTCAATTTAAGTTTTAAATAATTATTGAATTGAAACTTAAAATTATTGACAAATGAATATCGAACTATCGATGTCAAAATTAGCAATGCTATTAGAATAGAGAATAAAAAGTAATTTTTATTGGAATTTTTCTTTACAATAATTTGAGAAGGATTATAAGGTGCATAATCCGAATTGAAATGAAGCATCGGAAGAATAATCTTGGATGAATCTACTTTGAAAACGCTTTTTTCAATGGTGATATCATTATATTTCAATATTCTTTCATACAAAATATCTTTTGCCAATAACGTATTGACTGAAAATAACTGAAATAATAACAAAATTTTAAAATACCGCCACATATCCGAAATGTACTTTTGCGTTGTTGAATGCTATAGGATTCTGGCTGTATTTACCATAACCCATCGAAAAATTAAGAATACTTCCTTTGCCTCTATATGCCAATCCTAGCCCAAAACCATACGGTAATTCATAAGAATTAGTCCCTACTGTATTATTTTTAAATGCTGTAAAATCAAAGAAAGTCATTAATTGAATACTGGATGTCAAAAAATATTGAAACTCCTGACTTACCGTAGTATAAAAAGATGACCTAAAAAAATGATCGTCAAAACCACGTGGCATTCTATTGCCTCCAAAAGTAAATAATTCATTGGATGCAATATCTTTACCAAAAATGCCTTTGGTAAATAGGGACGTTTTATATGTGTATCGATTGGACAATTTAAAATATTTTTCAACTCTTGACTGCAAATATATAATAGAATTTGTCAATCCAATTGAATCATATAATCTTTTATATGAATTTCCATTGGCATCTACTGCATTTATTATATAATTATTGGGTAGCCATTCTTTTATACCAAAACTAAAACTAGACTCGATAATCCATCCTTTTCTAGGAAAAAAAAAGGCATCGGTATTTCGATATTGAAATGACACGCCTACTTGATTGTATGAATAGTCTAATATGCTAGGTAATTGATTTGTGGTTTTGAAACTTGAATCTACACGGAGCGAAAGACTTCCTTGATAGTTATAATAAAAAGTAAATTTGGTTCTAGAATCAATCTGATAGCTCGCCCCTAAATTATATTGAATTCTCAAAAAAGAAGAATCAAACTTTTCTAATCCAAATTTAAATGAAGCTCCAACGGGCGTTTTGAATAAAAAAGGTATTTCGGATTCCAAATTCAAGAACTGATTGCCCGAGATTGGTTTCTGCCAATTTAACTGAAAGCGAACGCCTCTATTAAATAAATTATTTAATGCCAAAGTCACATCCCCCGTAAATTCAAATTGACTAGAATTATATGCATTGGGCAAAATGCCTAAAAAAGCATTGATTTGATTGTTTTTTCGGGGCTTGATAGAAACTAATAAATTTACTAAAGTATCATTAAAAACCAAGTCTAAAGGTTGCGCCAATTCAAAATAGGGAATATTATCTATATCGCTTTTAATTTGATCCAAGGTAGTAAAAGAAAAAGGCTTTTTTTGATAATGTTTGAGTAAATTTTTTGCAAAGATTCGATGAATATATTGATTTTCTCCTTCAATAAACAAGGAATCAAAAAAATGTTTTTTGCCTAAATCAATACTAAGTTTGCATTGAAAATCAGAACTTTGCATCGAACAAGAATCTAAATCCAATTGAGCCTTGAAATAACCTTTATCTACAATTTTATTCAAGATTTTTTTAGTTTCCGTTTCTATCTGGTTTGCGTCTGAAACCTTTACCATTTCAGGAAGTCCCAGTTTTTGAGATTTTTCATCTATAAGCAAATTAAAATGGGTGATTTTTTCGCCTAAATACAATTGATAATTTACCCCAACGGTATCTATACTTGAAAGTAAAAAACCTTTTTTTCTTAATTTTCTTAAAATTTGCAACTGTTTTTCACGAAGGTCAATAGAATTTTTAAATTCTATAATATGAGAGAGCTGTATGTTTTCTTTCGTCAATAAAACGGAATCTTGAGGCTGAAACAAGAGATTAGCTTTTTGCTGTGCCCAAATTTCATTAAAAAAAAATTGAAAGCCAATACAAAATAAAAGAATCGACCCTTTTCTCATCAATTTTTCCCAAAATATTTTCTAAAAATCCACTCCAATGACAACAACAATAATATAATACTCATCAATATCCATGAATCTATGAATGTAATCGTTTTAGATTCCGAAATCAACAGATCTTTTGATTCTTTTTTCTTAAATAGATCAATCAGTTTTTTCCAATCTTTCAGTAATACCAACTCGCCATTATGATTTTGAGCAAATTTATTCATATCTTCATAATTTGCTTTTTTGTATGCTTTTTCTAGTTGGAATGTAGTCACCGCAAAATTTCCTTTATCTACCATTTTAACTCCGTTTAAAATCGTATAGGCTTGATATTCATAATTTCCAGAAGGTAAATTGCCTAAATTAAGAGAATATTTATCGCCATTTTTTAAAAAAGTACCTTTGGATTGGTACTTATTATTTCCATAAATTTCCATAAATACATCAGAAGTGTTGATCAATTCATACGAAGCGTTGTACACCGCAGCATCAGCGTTTATATCTTCTTTTTCGGTATAAAATGTCTTATC
>JBIILY010000163.1:0-3959 GCA_044338225.1 Chitinophagales bacterium | reverse complement strand
GCTAATTATTGGTTTGGGACAAAGCATTGGGAAGGCGCACAGTTTGGAGCCATTTTTTCTACAATGGGAATAGCTTCAGTATTTATGCCTACTTTATGTGGAATTATTGCCGATAGATGGTTGAATGCAGAAAGACTTTATGGACTGTTGCATATTTTAGGAGGTTTGACATTGATGTATGTTCCACAAGTTTCTAATCCATCTGATTTCTTTTGGGTAATATTAGTGGCTATGATTTTTTATATGCCTACAATTGCACTTTCAAATTCTGTAGCATACAATGCATTAAAAGCTACAAATCTTGATGTAGTTAAAGATTTCCCACCTATAAGAGTATGGGGAACGGTGGGTTTTATTGTAGCAATGTGGATTACGAATTTGACAGGAAATAAAGCTAGTGAAAATCAGTTTTATATTGCTGGAATAGCCGCAATAGGATTAGGATTGTATTCATTTTCACTGCCTAAATGTGAGCCAAAGGGCAAAACTATTGAAAGTAAATCATGGATTGATTTGATGGGTTTAAGTTCTTTTAAACTTTTTGCAAATTATAAACTTGCTTTATTTTTTATGTTTAGTATGTTTTTGGGAGCAGCGCTACAACTTACAAACGCTTATGGAGATGTTTTTTTAGATGACTTTAAACTAAATCCTATCTATGCTAATTCATTAGTGGTAAAATATTCTACCTTGATTATGTCTATTTCTCAGATTTCTGAAACTTTATTTATTTTAGCAATTCCTTTTTTCTTAAAAAGATTTGGAATTAAGCAAGTTATGTTTTTTAGTATGATTGCATGGGTATTGCGTTTTGGATTATTTGCTTTTGGAAATCCTGGAGAAGGACTATGGATGATCATATTATCATGTATCGTTTATGGAATGGCATTTGATTTCTTTAATATTTCAGGCTCTTTATTTATTGAGTCATCTACCGATTCTAAAATTCGTTCGTCAGCACAAGGTTTATTTATGATGATGACAAATGGATTTGGGGCTATATTAGGAAGTTCGGTTAGTGGGGTCTTGATTCAGACTTTCTTCACGGATGTTAATGGAGCAAAAGACTGGCATAATATTTGGCTTTGTTTTGCAGGATATGCATTAGTCGTAGCTATATTTTTTATGCTAATGTTCAAAAATGATGATACTAAAACAGATACAATTTCCGTTTCTCATTAATCAATATGAAAAATAATAAATATTTTTTTTCTTTTTTATTAATTCTATTTTTCAGTCAACAGTTGTGGGCCAATAGAATTCTATTACCTATGGATGAGCTTCAAAAGAATCATCTAAAGGCATATGGCGTTTCGTATTGGGTTTTATCAAAAAATGTCAATGTGGATTGGATGCTCAATTACCGTGGTGGTAGTTTTGCTTTTCCGTTTAATGAGACTTTTGAAAAAGAATGTATTATTAGAGGAGTGAGTTATAATATAGTTTCGGAAAGTGAATATGCGCAAATTTTAGCCGAAATTAATCGAAATGATGTAAATCAAGACGTTATCAAACTTGAAGTTGTTCCAAAACTTGCTGTATATTCTCCTAAATCAAAATTGCCTTGGGACGATGCGGTAACAATGGTGCTTACCTATGCCGAAATCCCGTATGATGTAATCTATGATCCTGAAATTTTAACAGATAAATTACCCAAATATAATTGGCTTCATCTTCACCATGAAGATTTTACAGGGCAATATGGGAAATTTTATTCGCAATATCACAATGCAGAATGGTATCAGAAGGATAAAGAAGAACAAGAAATCGTTGCAAAGAATTTTAATTTCACTAAAGTTTCAAAAATGAAATTGGCTGTAACAAAAAAGATGCGTGATTTTGTGATTGGCGGTGGATTTTTATTTGCTATGTGTTCTGCTACGGATAGCTATGATATTGCTTTGAGTGCTGATAATACCGATATTTGTCATGATGTTTTTGATTATGATCCAGTAGCGCCCGATTATGCATCTAAGTTGAATTTTGAAAATGGATTTGCGTTTAAAGATTATCAATTGCATACCAATCCTATGGTTTATGAATATTCTACTATAGACCGTTCGCCTACGAATGGAAAAATTATAGATGAATCGGAAGACTATTTCTTATTGTTTGATTTTTCGGCAAAATGGGACCATGTACCCACTATGCTTACACAAAACCATCAGCGAATCATCAAAGGATTTATGGGGCAAACCACGGCTTTTAATAAAGATAATGTGAAGAAAGATGTTCTTATTTTAGGTGAAAATAAAGGTGCTAATGAAGCTAGGTATATTCACGGAACAAAAGGTTTGGGTATGTGGACTTTTTATGGAGGTCACGACCCTGAAGATTATCAGCACTATGTTCACGACCCAAAAACAGATTTGAATTTACATCCTAATTCCCCTGGATATAGACTTATTTTGAACAATGTTCTTTTCCCAGCGGCTAAAAAGAAAAAGCAAAAAACGTAATAATTTAATTCTATTTTAACGCTTTCTTATAAGTCTCCAAGCATAAATCTCTTGCAGTTTTATGATCTACAATAGGTTTGGGATAAATTGAAGTGCCATATTCGGGAATCCATTTTTTGATATAGGACTCTTTTGGGTCAAATTTCTTTTGTTGTTCAGAAGGATTGAAAATCCTAAAATAAGGCGCCGCATCTACACCGCTTCCTGCCGCCCATTGCCAGTTTCCCACATTGCTGCTGAGTTCAAAATCAAGTAGCTTTTGAGCAAAATAAGCTTCGCCCCATCTCCAATCGATAAGAAGGTGTTTGCACAAAAAACTAGCTACAATCATACGAACTCTATTGTGCATATATCCTGTAGCATTGAGCTGTCGCATTCCTGCATCTACCATAGGATAGCCTGTTTTTCCCTTACACCATTTCTCAAAATGCAATTCATCATTTTTCCAAATAATTTGGTCATAAATTGGTTTGAAAGATTTGTCTACCGTATGCGGAAAATGCCATAAAATTTGCATAAAAAATTCTCTCCAAATAAGTTCGTTTAGAAAACCTCTATTTTCAAACTGTATGGCTTTTTGAACTAAAAAACGAATGCTAACCGATCCAAAACGTAGATGAGGCGAAAGATAACTTGTACTATCTAAAGAAGGAATATTTCTAGTTTCTTCATAGTTTTGTATTAATTTATCTGAAAAAATAAATGGCTTTACTAGAATATTAGATTTTTCAAAACCAATGTCTTGTAACGATAAAAAAGGGTGTTTATGGTTGGTGAAATGCTCATACGGAATGTTTGTATTGATCTCAAAAGTTAATTTTTTGGCTTGTTCTATCCATCTTTTTGAATAAGGGGTAAATACTTGATAAGGCGTGCCATTGTCTTTGATGATTTCCGCTTTTTCAAAAATCACTTGGTCTTTAAAGGTCTTAAATTCAATATTTTTTTCTTGTAGAAAATAATAGATTTCTTTATCTCTTTCTCTCGCTTTGGGTTCATAATCTCTATTAGCAAATACAGCAGATATATTGTTTTCCGTAATTAGTTTTTTGAATATATCTAAAGGATTTTCATAAAAAACAGCCAAAGATTTTCCGTTTTTTGCTAATTTTTCTTGAATTTGGCTCAATAAATCATAAATAAATGAAACTCTCGCATCATTTTTTTCTAATTTTTCTAAAATGGTATGGTCAAAAATAAAAATAGGCAATATTTCTAAATTGCTGTTAAGTGCTTGATAAAGAGCAATGTTGTCTTCAAGCCTAAGGTCTCTTCGAAACCAGAAAATTCCAATCATACGTAAGTTGGTTTAATCTTACAAAAATGATACAAAAAAAATAATTTTGAAATAAAAAAAAAGTATTACTTTTGCACCACAATTTTAAAAATTGGTCGATGGTGTAATGGTAACACAACGGTTTTTGGTGCCGTTTTTCAAGGTTCGAATCCTTGTCGACCAACTTCAGGGAAAGGCTATCTTATGGATAGCCTTTTTTTGTT
>JBIILY010000012.1:0-10742 GCA_044338225.1 Chitinophagales bacterium | reverse complement strand
TCCCTAAAAAAGAGAAGCTTAACATGTTGTTGGCGGTCTGGACGAGACTCGAACTCGCGACCCCGTGCGTGACAGGCACGTATTCTAACCAACTGAACTACCAGACCAGTGCTTAAATGCGAGTGCAAAGATAATGTCTTTTTTTTAATGCTAAATTTTTTTTTAATTTTTTTGAAAAATTTTGTAGCTTTGTATATCTTTAAAAGAGAATTTAGTACGGTTTATGAATATTCTAGTCTTGTGTAAAAAAGTACCTTATCCTGCAATAGATGGAGAATCCATTGTGATAATGAAGGACTTAGAATTATTAAAAACCATGGGGCATAGAATTCATCTTGCGTGTCTCAATACCCAAAAACATTTTATAGATACTCAAAATTATTCTGAAAAAAAAATATTTTGGTCGTCTTTTTTTGATAAAAAAATGAATACTTCATTGAATTTAAAATCTATTTTGGATTCAATGATAAATAAAACACCTATACATTTAGTTCGTTTTTGGGATAAATCCTTTTTGGAATCGTTAAAATTAATCGTCATTCAGCAAGAAATAGATGTAATTCTTTGTCAAGGATTGCCTATGATTTGGTATGCTGATTTTTTGAAAAAAGAATTTCATAGTAAGGTTCTTTATAGAGCACATAATATCGAACACAAAATTTGGCAGGATTTGGCTAGTCAAACCAACTCATTTTTTAAAAAAAATGCGTATAATTATATCTCAAAATCTTTAGCACATTATGAAAAAACTGCTTTAACTTTTTGTGATTCCATCTTAACGTTGAATACCATAGAAAATAGTTTTTTCAAGCACATCTATCCCCAAATTCCTTGCCATGAAGTAGCTATCTCTCTTGGGGACGCTCGTTTGGATTCTAAAACTTTTTCAAACGATAAAATTAAGCTATTAATTACAGGCAGCATGGATTGGAAGCCTAATTTAGAAGGTGTTTCATGGTTCTTAGAAAAAGTATGGCCTCATATTTCAAAAGAGCATTTCGAACTCACCATAGCTGGAAAAGGAATTGAAAATTGGGCAAAAGCGTCTAAGCCGCTTTCCGATGTCAAATTAATAGGTAAGTATGAATCGGTTACCCATTTATTTGAATCGCATGATCTATTGCTCATTCCTTTGTTTTCCGGTGCAGGAATTAGGATCAAAGTTATAGAGGCTATGCAGTTTGGCATACCGTTTATAGGATCAAAAATTGCTTTGGATGGTATACCTGGAATTGAAGATTTGGAAGTAGAATCTAAGGTTAATCTTTGGATTGAAAAAATAAATTCTATTTTTGACAACTTTGTAAACCTGAATTCAATATCTGAAAAAAATAAAAAAATATATAATTCTAATTACTCAAACGAAATCATCAAACAACAATGGCAAAACGTATTCTAATTCTTTTTTCTTTAATTTTCATCCAAAATCTAATATTTGAACAAGTAAATTTCAATTTTGAATCCATACCCAAAGGAGTGGAGGATACCTTGAAATTTGAAGTAGGAAGTTGTGCTATGCGAATGAAACCCTTTGATATACAACGTTTTGGAATTTTTAAAAAAATGGAAAATGAAAAAGCGCATTTTAATCTCTGGTTGGGTGATCATGTGTATATGTTGCTTCCTCAAGATTATGCTACAAAAGAGAATATGATAGCCAAATATAATTGGCAACGCAGCGAGCCTAGATTGAAATCTTTTCTAGCCTCAACGCCTCAATATGCGGTATGGGACGATCATGATTACGGCCCCAATAATGCGGATAGTTTTTTTGTAAATAAAAAATTGTCGCTGGAAGTTTTTAAACAAATGTGGAACAATCCCTCGTATGGCGATGGAAATGAAGGCGTCTATTTCAAGATGCAACATGCCGACGCTGAAATTTTCATGCTTGATGGGCGAACATTTTACGTAAAAGGTAAGCAATTATTGGGTATTAAACAAATGACATGGCTCAAAGAATCACTTAAAAACTCAAATGCAACGTTTAAGTTTTTGTGTTTTAATATTCAGGTAATTTGTGATGGAGGCTATGAAAATTTCAGAAAATTCAAAGCGGAATATGACGATTTTATGGCATTTTTGGAAAAAGAAAACATTAAAGGGGTTGTGTTTTTTTCTGGTGATGTGCATTATGCCGAAATTTCAAAACTAGAACGAAAAAACACATATCCATTATATGATTTTACCTTTTCGGCATTTACTTCGTTTACGCACAAAGGAAAGTCAAATTTACAAGCTATAGAAGGCTCTAGATATCCAAAAAATAATTATGGATTAGTTACCATTACGGGAAAAAAAGGACAACGAATTTGTCGTTTTGAATGTAAAAGTAGAGATGGAAAGTCCGTTTGGGAATATAATATCAGTGAAGGGATGCTACGCTAGACCGCAAAACTCTCGCCACAAGCACAGGTTCGAGCTGCATTGGGATTGATAAAATGAAAGCCTTTTCCATTCAATCCTTCTGTGAAATCTAGGGATGAATTGCATACATACAAAAAACTTCTCAAATCTGTACAAAGCTTGATGCCTTTATCTTCAAAGAATTGGTCATCGGGTTTGGTTTCGTTATCAAATTTGATATCATAGCTCAATCCACTGCAACCGCCACCTTTAACCGAAATTCTTACAAAATAATCCGATGAAAGTGCATCGTCTTGTATGATTTCTTCTATTTTAGTTTTAGCATTATCCGATACAAATATCATATTGATTTTTTTATTACAACAAAGAAAAAACTTAAAAAGTTTTCTGTTTTACAAAAATATAACCACCTTTTTCAGCACCCCAGGCTTGTTTTCCATCGATAAAAAAGCCTCGATCCCAAGAAATGAGTGTATTGTTTTCCATTTTGATTTGGGTAGTGGTATAGCTAGCGCCTCTCAAATTGCTGGCACAGCCTAGTCCTTTGGTTCCGCCTTCAAAACCATTTTTGGTAGCGTTCATATATACTTCACATCCTACTTTTGATGTGATTTTATCAAAGGTCAATTTTTGCAAAAGCTCTTTATTTTGATGCGCATTGGCATATTCCAAAGGATTTTCAAACGTATAAATGACACTGATTACCTCATTGTTTTCACCCTTTTTTATTTGGTAAATTCGTTGACGATACGGTTTTTCTCTTTTTGCAGCCATGGCTTGTTCTACATAGAGCCATTTTCCATCTGTACGATCTGTCCAAATGGGATACATAGCCAAATAGATATTAAAATAGCTGGTATCTTCCTTAGACTGTGCTTCCGATGAGTATTCTCCTTGTAGTTGATTATAAAATTCTGCCACAATATCTTTTTCTTTAGAAGAAAATCCAAATAGGATTATAGATCCAAGTAATAAAAATGTACAAATTACAACTTTCATATCTATTAAAAATATTATAAAATAGATTTAATTATAAAATCGATGCTTACTCTATCGGCTTCGGCTTGATAATTTTTAAAAATTCTATGCGCCAAAACAGGAATCGCTATTTCTTGAACATCTTCAATATCAGGCGTGTATTTACCTTTACATATCGCTACACATTTAGCACCTAAAATCAAGTTTTGAGAAGCTCTAGGCCCAGCACCCCATGAAATATATTTTTGAATAATTTCTGGAGCAAATGCATTGGTTGGTCTTGTCTTTGAAGCTAGTTTTACCGCATATTCATATACATTATCCGCTACGGGAATTCGCCTTACTAGATTTTGAATTTCAATAATTTCTTCTTGCGACATAATTTTTGAAAGACTTTCTTCTGTAGCTACCGTAGTATTTTTTATAATGGATAATTCCTCTTCAAATGATGGATAATCTAGCATTATGCTAAACATAAAACGATCCAATTGTGCCTCGGGAAGCGGATAGGTTCCTTCTTGTTCTATAGGATTTTGCGTAGCCATTACAAAAAAGGGCTTAGGCAAGGTATAGGTTTGCCCCGCTACTGTTATCATTTTTTCTTGCATCGCTTCTAGCAAAGCCGACTGTGTTTTGGGAGGAGTTCTGTTGATTTCATCCGCCAAAATCATGTTGGCAAACATAGGTCCTGGCGAAAAAACGAAGTTTTTATCTTTGTCCAGAATTTCCGTTCCAACAATATCTGTAGGCATCAAATCGGGTGTGAATTGTATTCGTTTAAAAGATAAATCCAAAACTTGAGATATAGTACTTACCAATTTAGTTTTGGCCAATCCAGGTACACCTATCAATAGACAATGTCCTCCACAAAAAAGGGAAACGAGTGTTTGATGAACCACATCATGCTGTCCAACAATGGATTTTGAGATTTCTTTCTTTAAAGATGCAAATTTTCCTTGAAAATTATCAATAGCTAATACGTCGCTCATGGTTAGTTAAATAAATTTTGTAATTCGTTGCACGTTTTATATTCTGGGTCAATTTTTATGAAAACAAGATGTTTAAAAGTATTAAACCATTTTTCAGTTGCTTGATTTCTATGTTTTTCCATGGCCATTTCTTTAATTTTGGCATAATCTGTTTCCAATGAAGCTTTGTGAGGCGAGGTTTCTTTTAATAATTTAATGACTCTGTAGCCTACTTTGCCCGATGGAGAAGAATAAGGAATGGGCGCTGAAACATCGCCTACATTCATTTTATTTACAATTTCTGTTAATGAAGGCTCTACATCGCCTATTTCAATAATAGAACTTCTTGATTGACTTCTAAAATTAACGATAATACCTCCGTTGCTTTTAAATATTTCATCATCTGAATAGGTTTCTACTGCTTTTTCAAAATTCAAACGACCTCCTTTAATTTTTTTGCTAATAGAATCGGCTAATGAAAGTGTTGTAGTATAATCAGCATCGTCCGATTTAGGAGAAATTAGGATATGTCTAACACGTACTTTTTCATTTTTCTTATCCAATACTTGGATAATATGATATCCATATTTGGTTTCTACCAATTCTGAAATAGTACCTACTGGTGTGCTGAAAGAAGCTTGTTCAAATTCGGGAACCATTTCACCATTTTTAATCCAACCTAGTTCGCCTCCATTTGCTGCAGATCCTTGATCATCTGAATATAAAATAGCTTGCGTAGCCATGTCAGATTCTTTTGTCAATAAGGCTTTTAGTATTTTAATCGCTTTTTCTTTTGCAATTCGTTTGTTATCTCTCGAAATTTTTGGGTAAAATACAATTTGAGCCATTTGTACTTCCGAATTGTAATAAGGTATTTCAGATTTTGGAATTTCATTGAAAAAGTCTTGAACTTCTTTTGGAGAAGGCTGTGAACTCGCAAATAATTTAGCTTTGGTTCTTTCCGCTCTTAATTTATGTTCAATATCTTCTCTAAATGAAACCTTCAATTCTGAGAGTGTTTTACCATAATATTTTTCCATTTTATCTTGACTGCCAAATGCAGAAATGAAATAATTCATTCTACGCTCCATATCATTATTTACTTCTTCTTCAGATACCGTAATACTATCTTTTATAGCTTTTGCAAGTAGCATTTTCTCAATCACTAATTTTTTTAATATTTCGCAGTTGGATATACAACTGTCTTTTTCATTAATTTTTTGTGTTTGAATATCAGAATACAAAATCATTTGGTCATTTACATGCCCTATGATTTTATCAAGCACATTTGATTGGGCAAATGAAGCGGTTGAAGTTGTTAATAGCAATAATATTAGTGTATGTTTCATGAAATTATTTAATTAAACTTTTTAGAATATCTTGATTTACAGTTAATTTATATTTATTTTTTAAATATTGAACCCATTTTTCTTCTACAATTTTTTGATATTCATTGGCTACTCTACCTTTTACCTCATTGTATGGTTTTGTAGCAATTGGTAAGATTTCAATCAATTTGTAAATAGTATACATGTTTTGATCCTTGCTATAGTCCTCTATCATTTTGTTTGGAATCCATTCATTTTTATCTAAAATATCCAAGTCGCCTTTTTCATAGATTTTTTCAAAGGAATAAAAATTATTGGAATCAATAGATTGCTTTAATCTTTTATCAATATCAGATAGATTTGAAGAAGGGGATGAAGTCAACTCGTTTTTAATTTTTGATACAATAGAAGCTTCTTTTGCTTTAAAAACAAATGATTTAACACGTTCTTTATACAAATATTTAGACTTGTTTATTTCATACAATTTCTTTTGCTCTACGGTGTCTTTATTTGCCTTTTTCCATATTTCCCTATCCATCAACTCAAATATCATCAATCCATTTTGATACTCTTGAATCAAAGTAGCGTATTCAGGATTCTCCTTTTTTAACCTATTTTGAGCATATTCATTGATGCAAAATTCTTTATAATTTTCAAATAAGGGTTTAATAATCTCTTCTTTCTTGGGAGCGGTAATATTTGAATATTTATTTTGAACATATTCAATGAAATCATTTTGAGTAAAAATAGCTTCGTCTAATTGTATCAAGGTCTTAGGACTTTTTATCTGCGATAATTTCCATCCTTTCTTTTCAAATTGGTTTTCAGAGATTGTTTTATTCAGTTCCTCAAAATTTTCATTAAATTCTTTATAATGATATTTTTCTTTGATGGTTTTTGTGGCTAATTGTTTTGAATTCAATACTCGTTCATCTTTGTCTAGTTTTTCTTTCATCCAAGGTTTTGCTTCTTCAAAATTAGGACGATCCACTTTTTTGAGCAATTTAACTATATGCCACCCAAAAGGACTTTTGAAAGGCTTGCTCATGGATCCAATTTGTGTCAATGCAAAGCTATTTTCTTCAAATTCACTCACCATTTCATTGATGCCAAATAATGGCAATACACCACCTGTATTGAGGGATGCGTTGTCTTCGGTGTATTTTTTTACAGCCGAATCAAAGGTCATTTTTTTGGATTGAATGACTTTGAATGCCTCCATGATTTTTTTCTCTGCTATCTTATTTTTCTTGTCTTCTTCAGTTTTATCAGTCGTATAAATGTGTGCTACACTTACTTTTCCTCTAGCGTCGCGTTCTTCTATGGGTAAAATGATATGATAGCCAAAAGGCGATTTTACAATATCTGAAACCTTCAATAATGAAGTGCTATACGCCATATCTTCAAAAGTAGGGAACGTCATAAATATATTGATAAAACCAATAATTCCCTTGGTGTCTTTTGCATTTGGATCTTCACTTTTTTCTGCAGCTTGTTGGAAAAAATCTTCTTTTGATTTGATTTTATTTTTGATTTCTAAAATGGTATTGTAGGCCTTTAACGTATCTTCAGGTTTTGCATTTTGAGGTATTTTTATCAAAATATGCGCTACTCTTCGATCTTTTTTTGTACGTTCATACAGGTTTTGCATGATTGTATTCATATAATCCTTATCCACAAAATAGCCTTGAGTTAATTGATTGGAGTAGGTTTTGAATTCTTCATCTAAATTGGAAATCGTATCTATTTTTTTGGATTTAGCTTCATTGAGTTTCATTTTAAAAAGACTGTATAAGTCTAAATATTCTTTCAATGATTTTTCGCTAAAATCAGCTTTATTGTTATTTTTTTTATATATGGATAAAAATTCGTTAACACTTACCTGCTCTTTATCTATACTAAATAAAGTTTGTGCCTGAGCCGCAGAAACGAAAGAGAATAATAAAATTACGATGGCATGAAATTTCATATTACTATTTTAATTTTTTATACAGTTAAAAAAGTTTATTAATAAATGATTGGCAAAAATACTCTTTTTCAATTTAACTTTTATTTAAATATTGTTATAAAAAAAGCCTCTTGAACTCAAGAGGCTTATAAAGTAATTTTTAGTATTAATTTTGATACTAGTGTGCTGCTGGAGCAGTAGAAGCTGGAGCAGCTTGATCAGCTTTTTTTGATTTACAACAAGATTTAGTAGCTTTTGAACACTCTTTTTTCTCGTCTTTACCAGCACAAGCTTTTTTTGATTTGCAACAAGCTTTTCCTTCTTTTTTACCTTCATCGCCACAAGCAATTGCAACTGCACCAATAGAAAATGTAAGAGCTGTTAATAAGATTAATTTTTTCATTTTTCGTTATTTTAATTTTGGTTAAAAATTTTATATCTATAAGACGCAAAAATAATCAAAATAGTTTACTTTTACTCAAAATTAATTATTTTTAAGATTTGAGCTCTCCAATAATAGTTTCTCCTCCACGAACTTTTTGTCCTATTTCTACATTCAATTTCGTATTTAAAGGTAAAAATAAGTCAATTCTTGACCCAAATTTAATGAATCCAAACTCTTCACCACGCTCTATTTCATCGCCCTCTTCTACATAATATACAATTCTTCTAGCCAATTTCCCTGCTATTTGTCTTACCAATACAGCAAAAGATTCATTTTCTATCACCATACTCGTTCTTTCATTATCCGAGCTGGATTTCGGATGCCAAGCTACTAGATATTTCCCAGGATGGTATTTGAAATATTTCACCTCGCCATCTATTGGGCTTCGGTTCACATGCACATTGGCAGGTGACATGAAAATAGAAACTTGTAGTCTCTTGTCTTTGAAATATTCAGTTTCTTCTACTTCTTCTATTACTACTACTTTTCCATCAGCCGAGGCTAAAATATGATTATCGCCTATGGGTATCAATCTTTTTGGATTTCGGAAAAATGAAATAATAAAAAGACATACAAAAACGCTAAACATACTCAAAGCCAAAAAGAAAGGGCTTTTGGGGAAGTATAGATACAATACCGTGTTTAATATTAAAACACAAAAAGAAACTACGAATATAATTCTATATCCTTCTTTGTGGATTTTCATCATAATTTTTTGAAAGTACAAAATTATATTATATTTTTTAAGTTAACCATATTTTTTACAAATTAAAAAAAAGGCTTCATCTATTTTTAAGTAACTTTGCAATCTTTTTTAACAAAAAATAAGATGAATATTTTTAAATCATTTAGTTTTAAAGTTTTACTAAACTATTTATTACGTGGTATTTTTATCATTGCTCCTGTTTTTTTTACGGGATATGCATTGTATAAATTATTCTTGATTATCGACTCGCCTATTCAAGAAATTTTTTATTACATCTTTGGGTATAGAATTTATGGATTAGGATTAGTTTCTACATTATTAATTCTTATTGTGGCTGGTTTTTTGGGTTCTACCTTAATTATTGACACTTTTTTTAAGCGATTTGAGAAACTTTTATTTAAAATACCTTTGGTAAAAGAGATATACAAAGCTATCCGTGATATTTTTGGAGCGTTTGTGAGCGATAAAAAGAAGTTTGATAAACCTGTCATAGTAGAAGTATCTAATGGCGTTTATCGCATTGGATTTATTACCAACGAAGATTTATCCTCTATCACTCCATTGGATGTAGTGGCTGTATATTTCCCACTTTCTTATGCATTTACGGGAGAGTTATTGTTTATCAAACGAACGATGATTCAGCATTTGGAATCTAATAAGGTAGGAGATTTAATGAAATACGTAATTTCGGGTGGCGTAATAGATCACGAAGAAGCAAAAAAATAGTAATTAGTGATTTGTAACGAGTGACTTGTGATTAGTGATTTTTTTGAAAGTACTTTAAATTGTAAGTATTCTTCTAAATACTTATTCGCCTAATAATTTGTATCGCATAGTCAATCCAATGGTTTTGGCTCTTGATTTGGCCTCATCGGTTTTGTCGCCTTCAAATAGTTCGTCTAAAGTGGCATTGAAATGATTGATCCAAATGCCAAAATCCTCTTTTTTAAGTTGTAAATGTTTGTGTGCTTGAATAGTATTGTTTTTATAGATTTGAGTTCCAAGAAGTATCGTGGACCAAAAATCAACAATGACTTGTAAATGCGATTTGATGTCTAATTCTTTAAAATGTTGATTGATTGATTCGTCAGCCAATAACTTATCATAAAATTTGGAGACAAATAATGAGACATCTACTATCGTTTCTATATCTTTGTTCATAAGTTTAAATAATGCTTTTATAAAACAACTTAATAGCTTCCCACGCTTGCTCTTTTACCTTCATATCCTTAGTTTCAGTAACAAAAACAAGATTCTCACTCAACAAAAATGAACAATCTTGTTCAAAACTCGATTTGTTGATTTTAAGATTGGCAGGAAGATTGTTCAAAATAGCTTCATTTCCAAAGAATAAGAAATGCGAAAAATCATATTTTGATGCAAATTCCATGTAATCGTTTGATTCCAAACTTTTAATATTTATTATAAAATTATTTTCTATCTTTGCGCTCAATTTTTCAAATACTTTGGTCAGTATTTTGTACTCTTTGCTATCCGTAATAGGACTGGAAGTTGATAAAAAACAACAGAGCTTGGAATACATATTACCCGCCGAATCCAGAGTGTCGGTTTGAGTTTTTAGCTCATTTTCTACCGATTTTACTTTGATACTAGGACTATTGTATATTGGAATATTATTAATTAAAAGCATATAAAAATGAATTGGGACATCAAAGTTACAAAAAGTTCGGAAAGTAGAATCAAAAAAACGGATTTTAATAATCTGGCTTTTGGAAAAGATTTTACAGATCACATGTTCATTGCCGATTATTATGATGGCAAATGGCAGGATTGTAGGATTGTTCCTTTTGGGAATATTGAAATGCACCCGGCTTCATTTGTGCTTCATTATGCTCAAAGTATTTTTGAAGGATTGAAAGCAGAGCTTTCTCCCAATAATGAGATTTTATTGTTTAGACCCGATAGAAATGCCGATCGTTTTGCAAAATCTGCCGAAAGAATGGCAATGCCCGAAGTACCAAAGGATTTATTTCTCGAGTCT
>JBIILY010000161.1:0-3999 GCA_044338225.1 Chitinophagales bacterium | reverse complement strand
TTCTTTTTTTTATTTTTACAAATTGGTAGTAAAGTAATTAAATACAAAAATATGAATCCAAATAAATCTTCGTTGTATTCGCTGGTATCCATTTTCTTCTTTTTTGGCTTTGTGGCGGCTTCCAATAGTATATTGATTCCCACGTTCAAAGGATTTTTTAATATCAGCCAGCTGGAAGCGCAGTTGGTAGATTTAGCGTTTTATTTGGCATATTTTGTAGGTTCGTTGGTATATTTGATGTATTCACAAACTCAAGGCGACTGGCTGAATAAGGTGGGCTATAAAAAAGGTCTTATTTTGGGACTGAGTATTTCCACCATTGGCGCGATACTTTTTATCCCTGCCTCGTTAGTAGCAAATTTTCATTTGTTTTTGGTAGCATTATTTATAATCGGTTTTGGATTTTCATTGCAGCAAATCGTGCTCAATCCCTTTTTGCTGGCTATGGGAACCCCCGAAACGGGCAATCATCGCATCAATATTGCAGGAAGCGTCAATTCGTTTGCTACAATGATAGCGCCCATTTTATTGAGCCAAGTACTTTTTGGGTCGGTAGAAATAAGCGAACCTATTACCAATTTGAAAAGTTTGATACCTGTAGCGATGATTTTGTCGGGGTTTTTTATATTGGCTATAGCTGTAATTACGTTTAGCAAAGTGCCTGAAGTGAAAAAAGGCGAACCGATGATGCAAGATTTTTCAATTTCCAAATATCCCGAACTGATTCTAGGCATAGTAGCCATATTTGTGTATGTGGGCGTGGAAGTGGCGATTGGGAGCAATTTGGGCGAATTGCTCAAGAAAGAATATCTTGTGGATGAACAAAAAATATCTATGTGGGTGTCGCTGTATTGGGGTAGCTTGATGATAGGACGCTGGGCAGGAAGTACCGAGGTGTTTTTTGAAAAACATACCCAATTAAAATTCATCAAATTTGTAGCGCCATTCTTTGCATTTGGAGTTATTTTATTTGTAAATCATTTGAAATCAAACGATATCAGCCAAATTTATCCTTATGCATTTTTTGTATGTGTGGCTTCGCTCACTTATGTTTTTTCGGGCAAAAAAGCTCCTAAAAATTTATTGATTATGAGTATTTTGGGCGGATTATCGGTAGCTGCGGGCTTATTGATGCATTCTCAGTGGACGTTGATGCTCATCATTAGTGGAGGCTTGTATTTGAGTATTATGTGGCCTTGTATTTTTGAAATAGCAACTAAGCGATTGGGCAAATATACCAACATAGGCTCTTCGTGGCTCGTAATGATGATTATTGGAGGGGCATTAATTCCTCCTTTTCAAGGATTTGTAGCTGACAAAATAGGCATTTTTCATTCGTATTGGATTCCTTTTGTTTGTTTTGGCTATTTGGCATTTTATGGATGGTACGCTCACAAAAACGACCTTTAAACATTAGCGTATGAAAGCCTGGATTTACATTTTTATAGCCGCCATATTTCAAGTATTGTGGGGCATTACACTCAAAAAATTTCTACATTTTGATGTGATTTGGAGCTATATCAAACAGGGAAAAATTCTCAATCCACAGTTTGGATTGGAATTAATTCCATTGATAGCCTATTTTATCATTGGATTGGTGATTGTATATTTCATTTCATCGGCGTATAAGCTAATCCCAATGAGCGTGGCGTATGCCGTATGGATGGGACTGGCAATGATCATTCAAACGGGTGTGGATATTTTCTTTTTCAAAGACAGCTTTAATATGTTTCAATTATTATTTATTTCCCTAATTTTAATGGGTGTAATTGGTATGCGAGGCAATACCAAAGTGACCTCTCACGAAATTATTATTGACGAAATAGATGAAATGATATGAGTATAGCGTGGATATTTTTATTTTCGGCCTCCATTTTTGAAGTGTTGTGGGCTTCTTCTCTCAAATTTTTGAGTATTAGTAAAATCAAAAAAAACTTCAAGGAATTTGGGATTTCGGACAAGCGATTTTTGGAAGCGGTTTTTCCATTGATGACTTATATTGTGTTTGGAATAGCCAACGTTACCCTTTTTACAATGGCGTGCAAATCCATTCCTTTGACCATAGCGTTTGCAGTATGGATGGGGCTGGCTATGGTAGCTCAGACAGGCGTTGATGTGTTTTATTTTAAAGAAAATTTTAATAAAAAGCAGTTTGCTTTTATTTTTTTAGTAATTATTGGAGTCATAGGACTCAAATTATCCACCCATTAAAAAGCAATACCCCAAATTATGTCTAAAAGTTTTTTTAATCTAAATATTCCTGTGTCGTCCGAAGAAGAATCGGAAATGTATATTGGCCTTTTGAATGCTATTTCCAATTTTGAATCGGTATTGGAAGAAGAAAATCAACTGACGGTTTCGTATCGCATTGCAGACCAAGACCAAAAAGAATTGGAGCAGGCGATACGTGAAATGGGCTTAATTACTAGCTATACCATAGAAGAAGTGGAAGATAAAAACTGGAATGAAGTGTTTGAAAAATCGTTCCAACCTCTAGAAATACTGAATGGAAAATGGGGCATTCGCGCTTCTTTTCATCCGCCTTTGGATTGTGAAAATGAAATTATCATCGACCCAAAAATGAGTTTTGGAACGGGACATCACGAAACTACAAAATCGGTAATGACGCTACTCAGTCAAGAAAATTTTGAAGGAAAAGATGTATTTGATTATGGCTCGGGAACGGGCATATTGGCTATAATGGCTAAGAAAATGGGCGCCAAAAACGTATGGGCCAACGACAATGAAGAATGGGCCTATAAAAATTCCATAGAAAATGCGGCAATCAATAATGTAGCATCCATTCAATTTTTTGAAGGCGATTTGGATGAGGCAAAAAAAGCAGGATTTTTAGATTTTGAACATCAAAAAATGGATATTATTATTGCTAATATTACTAAAAATATCCTTTTAGATTCAGTAGCAAAGCTAGGTCAACTTTCAAAATCGGGTTCAATCTTGTATTTGAGTGGATTCTACGAAGCCGATATGCAGGATTTGGAAAATGCGTATGGTACTATAGGCTACCAAAAAGCCGACTATATAGTAGAAAATAACTGGACAGCTATGAAATTAATCAAAAATTAAATAAAGCGATAATGCAAAAAAGAAGTAAAAAAGGAAGTATTTTTATAGTATTACTCTTATTTATAGCCGTACAATTTGTAGGCGTTGAAAAAAATCAAGCGGTTGCCGACGGCGAAAATTCGCTTTTTACTTCAGGACTTATGCCCGAAGAAGTACATAATATTTTAAAAACTTCTTGCTACGATTGCCATTCGGACTATACCACTTATCCGTGGTATAGCCGCATACAGCCTGTGGGTTTCTGGCTAAACAACCACGTCAATGAAGGAAAACATCATTTGAATTTTTCACAATTCAATACCTACACCCTCAAACGAAAACTCCACAAACTAGACGAAGTAGTAGAAACCATAGCCGAAAACGAAATGCCCCTAAAAAGCTATACGTGGATACACGGAGACGCCAAACTCTCCGATGCTCAAAAAGAAATTCTTAAAACTTGGGTAAAAGAAGTGAAAAAGGAGTTGAAGAAGTAGGAAAATGTTTATATTTCTTGGGCGCTTAACGTGCTATTCGCTATATCTCCTCCGCAAATGCTTCGGAGGATGCCGCTTCTATCACGAGCGCAAAAACGACACGCCTTTCCAATATAAAGTCCAAATCATAATCTATATCTCAGCACGTCATTCTCGAAAATTTTCATAAGCTACTCAATGTATTCAATGAGAATAAAATTGAAAATTTATCGTGAATCTCTTCAAGACTTTAAAACTAACCGCAAAGAAACGCTAAGAAGCCACAAAGGTTTACAATGATTTTTCAACTACTGATGTTTTGATTAGGTTGTATTTAATGTCATCTTAAAATAATTTAAGAAAAATATTATTTTTTGCTTTAATTTTGTACTTTAAAAAGTTAACGGTAATGTATTAAAATACGACCACTTTAATCAAAACATATAAAAATGAAAAA
>JBIILY010000159.1:0-4033 GCA_044338225.1 Chitinophagales bacterium | reverse complement strand
AACGATGCACACCATTTTCCAGTTTCAAAAAACCATACGCCAGCTCGCCCTCTATCTGAAGCGTCACGGACTTAATACCCGCCACATCACCTTCATTTCGGTCTAGTTCGGTTACTTTATATTTTTTATTATTGGCCCACATCAGATACATACGCTCCAGCATCGATGCCCAGTCGCAACTTTCCGTTCCGCCAGCACCTGCATTGATTTTGAGCAGCGCACCCAGCTGATCCTCAGGCTGATTGAGCGTACTTTTTAGCTCCAAATTCTGAGTAGCCTCTTCCAGCTGCGCATACGCCGTATCCAGCTCCGCTTCTACTGCCTCGCCCTCTTTCTGAAACTCTAGCAATGTCTCTATCTCTAGCACCCCATTTTCGAGTACTTCATATTCGTCCACCCAAAGTTTATTGGCTTTGATAGCTTTCTGAACCGCCTCCGCTTTTTCGCTATGATCCCAAAAATCGGGACGCAAGGTCAATTGCTCTTGCTCTTTTATTTTAAAACGTCTATTCTCGACGTCAAAGATACCCCCATAAAGACCCAACGCGGTCTTTTAGAGCTCTAAAAGACTCTATATTCATCTGTGAAACAATTTTATGTATTATTAAGATGCAATATTACAGCAAAAAACACAATTTCACTCAAAAATATGAATACTTGGGCGCGTGGTCAGGCTATCCGCTTTACTTCACGCCACTTCGTTCTGTTTCGTGCTCGCTACTATCCTGCGCGCAAAAAACCACGCCACCCGTCATTCAATCATAACAAAGTAAAATCTAGTATCTAAAATCTATTACTAATGTCTCATATCTAACATCATAAAATCTCAGCCCGTCATTCTCAAAAATTTTTCACAACTAATCCTTGCTATTCAAAAGAAATTATATTGAAAAATTTATTGGGAATCTCTTCAAGAATACAGATAAATCAGCTATTTTTAAAAATCATAAAACATTCATTATTAAAACAATAAGCTATTTCAACAGATAGATTAACGAAGTTTTTATTTTGAATATAATTGAAATGCTTAAATTTGTGAGTTAGCAATAATTAAAAAAAAACAGACACAAATGAAAGTAAAGACACAAATAACAAGCATCTTTTTAGTCCTAACTTTATGGACGACAACTTTAAAAGGACAGGATTTTTTTGAAGACGGAAGTATGAAATTATATGAAATTTCAACTGACAAAAAGTATGGTTACGAACCAAATCATAAAACTTCAATAAAAGTAGGTAAAATAAAAAATGAACAAGCATACTTAAAATCATTACGGGGACCAAATGGTGAGCAAGTTCAATTTAGACGCTTGTCAAGTTGTTGTGAATTCAATAACAATTCAGCAGTTTTTGGAAAAGGACTATTGGACCAATATGAAGTTTATTATCAAGGACTGAAAGAACCAATTACGCTTTATGTTAATGGTTATGACTATGAAAATCCAAAAGCACCAATTGGATTTACTTTTGTCACAGCAGACAAAATAGAGAAACCAATTATTTTTGCAATACTGAGACACAATATGCTGTAGGAAAGGAATTCTTAATAAAGGACAAAATCGGAGAAAAGCCTGAGCCTGAAACAAATCCTACTTATGATGGTGGAATAGAAGAATTAAAAAAATATTTTGCAGACAAACCATTGACTGACGAAAGGGTTAAAGATGCTGTTTTTAGAGTTTCTATTGCCTTTGCTGTTAATTGCAACGGTAACGCAGGAAATTTTATGATAGTTACAAAAGGAAAAGGACTTGTTGAAACTTTTGCAAACCAAGTTTTAGAAAGAGTAAATAAAATGCCCCAAAATTGGAAACCTGCAACGAAAAATGGCGAAAAGGTAGATTGCTTTCAAGTACTATCATTTACAGTGACAGGCGGACAGCTTGACAAAATTTCATACAGATAACGAAACCCGCCGTCGCTCGCGTCTCGCGAGAGACTTCATTACAAGCGTCTCGCTTAAAATTCCTTTTCAATAGTCAAACCAATAAACATTAAACTATATATTCTTCGATCAATCAAATTAAAAACAATCAAAAAATTATAAACTAAAAAAACATAAATTATGGAAAATAGTATTTTAAAAAAACGTATTATGGCATTTATTATAGATTCCGTTTTTTCTACAATAATCAGCATTATTTTTTCGGGTATACAACATAGCTTTTTATTACCATTTATTATTTTTGGACTTTACTTTATTATTTTAGACATTTCACCCTTACAAGGAAGTCTCGGTGATTACATTATGCAGTTAAAAAAAGTTTCTGAATCTGGAGCAAAAATTTCAATAAACCAAGCTATTAAAAGGCATGTTGGTAGATTAATTTCAATTTTTACTTTTAATTATGTAAATAATTTTAGTCTTAAAAAAAACATTTTTTTTCACGATAAATTTTCACAAACAAAAGTGGTATTAAGATAAGTAAAACAAGGTTTAACTAACAATTTGGCGATAGAGGGGATACCAGCCTCCGCCGTCACTCGCGTCTCGCTTAATATTTCTTTTCAATACATTAAGGCTACATCCGTAATTTTCAACATTATCTGTTAAAGCGCCCAAAAAAACTTAAAACTGATACAATTTCTGCAAATTTTCCTTTAAATTGGCATCGGCCATAAAGTTTTTCTCTAGGATTTCGGCAAAAGGAATAGGTGTATCCAAGCTGGCTACGCGCATTATTGGAGCATCTAGGTCAAAGAAGCATTCTTCCTGAACTCGTGCTACAATTTCGCCTCCTATACCACCAAAAAGGCTGTCTTCGTGCAGTACAAGCAACTTTCCTGTGGCACGCACACTTTCAAAAATCGTATTCCAGTCTAGCGGCACTATCGTTCGCAAATCTATCAAATCCGCTGAGATATGAGGCATCGCATCGAGAGCATTGGTAGCCCAATGTACGCCCATTCCATACGTAACGATAGTCAAATCAACGCCTTGACGGACTTTGGCCGCCTTGCCAAAAGGGATATTGTAGTAGCCTATAGGTACGTCGCCCGAAATACTTCGATAGAGTTTTTTATGCTCGAAAAACATCACGGGATTGGGATCTTCAAATGCCGTTAGCATCAATCCTTTGGCGTCATACGGATTGGATGGATAAGCAATTTTGAGTCCTGGCGTATGTGCAAACCACGCTTCATTGCTCTGCGAATGAAAAGGGCCTGCCGCCACACCACCGCCCGTAGGCATTCGGAAAACCGCTTTTACGGATTGTCCCCAGCGCCAGTGTAGCTTGGCTACATTATTAATTAATTGATTGAATCCTTCTGTCACAAAATCGGCAAACTGAAACTCCATCATAGAAGGAATGCCATTGATACTCAAGCCTTGCGCCGAACCTACAATAGCGGCTTCGCAAAGGGGCGTATTGCGAACACGAGCCTCGCCGTATTTATCTACAAATCCATCGGTAACTTTAAATACACCGCCATACTTGGCTATATCTTGTCCCATTAGCACTAAATCGGGGTGTTTTTGCATCGCTAAATCCAACGCATCGGTAATCGCATCGATAAAACGAACATTTTTAGTTTCGGTACTTGGCGTTTGCTCTTGAAAATCAAAAGGTGCATATACATCCTTCAATTCTTCTTCGGTATTAGGAACAATCTCGGGCTTAACGATCGTCATGTCCAAATCGGTGTCGATTTGTAATTTTATAGCTTCTTTTATCGCTTCAAAATCGGCGTCTTGTAAAATATTTTCGGCTTTCAGATAATTTTCAAACCATAAAATAGGATCTTTTTTTGCCCATTCTTCTTGTAAACCTTCGGGATAATATTTGGTACCGCTGGCTTCCTCGTGGCCTCGCATACGGAAGGTCATACATTCTACCAAAAAAGGACGAGGATTGGCCGAAATATCTTTTTTGATAGATGCAATCGTATCTAATACCTCCAAAATATTGTTTCCATCAATAGAAACTGCTTCCATTCCATAGCCAATTCCTTTATCTACAAAGCTTTTGCACTTAAACTGTTGCTCCGAAGGCGTAGAAAGCCCCCATTGATTGTTTTCTATCACAAATAT
>JBIILY010000160.1:0-4033 GCA_044338225.1 Chitinophagales bacterium | reverse complement strand
CAGCTTCTGCTGTTATATTCAAACAATACCCCAATTCAAATGGAGAAGAAAAATTAAATATGGGCGAACCAATAGATTTATTCTTTTCTAAGTCCTTGCCGAAAAATATTTTAGAAGATTCTACGTTTAAAGCTAGAAGAAAATAATCATTAGAATTGAAATATTTTATTTTTGCCTTTTTATGTATAATTTATACATCTTCTTTTGCTCAAGATGAATTATTTCCGCTTGAGACCAATCCAAGTATTTTTGAATCTGAAAAAAAACTAAAGACTTCGGGAACAAATAATTATAAAATTAATTTCACGTCTATTGTTTTACCTTTTTCAGATGATTTTTCAACAGACAAAACAGTTCCAAAAAATTTAGAGCCCTTTGTTTCCAGTACATTCTATAGTATTGGTGTATGTAATAACACATTAAAGTACTCTAAAGACAGCATTAAATTTTCAAGACTAATTGCAAAAAAATATTCATTTGTTTTTGGGACACCCAACCAAATAGATTCAAGTGTTTTGATTCCGTCTGAATCTATCAATATAATGGATCCAAGCAATTGTGAAAATACCTTGAGTTCCTATTCCATTTATCCTAGTTTTTACAGATATAATTGGAATATGACTACGGGTGCTAAAATAGATTCTACATTGATCTATGACACTACATTGGTTGTATCTTTTGTGAAAAATGTTAATTTTAAATCGGAAGTTTTGTGGGTAGATAATTATGCGTATATCAATCGACAATATGCGTATTTACCACCTAGTTTAGGCGTAGCTACATTAGATGGACTCAATGCAAAAGGACGTCCTTATAATGTGAGTGTACCCAATTCTTGGGGAAGGGCAGATTATCTTACTTCCGTCAAAATAGATTTGAATGGAAAAAGACCTTTAGATAGTATTTATTTAAGTTTTTTTACGCAGCCTCAAGGATTTGGAGATTATCCCAACCCAAAAGATACCTTGCTTGTTGAATTTTTGGATAGTATGGGTACTTGGCATCCCGTACATAGAGTTTTGCATGCCGAAGCTCGAATAAAACTAGACAGTAATTTGAAATTCAAACTACATTTTATCCCAATTCCAGAAGAAATTTTCCCAGGAGATCCCTTTTATTTTCATTCCAATTTTCAATTTAGATTTTCAAATTATGCCTCATTGACAGGAAATAATGATCATTGGCATATTGACTATGTGAGAATGGATGCTGGAAGAAATATTTTTGATACTATAGTAAATGATATTGCATTTCAATATGATTTACCTACTATATTAAAAAATTATACATTGCTACCCGCTAAACAATTTCGTGGGATTATCGACATAAGAGACTCAATTACAGCGTTTAATAACAATAATAATCCAACCAACAGCACTTTAACTACGTATAAAATTGAATGTAAAAATGTAAATACAAATACCTTTTTGTATCAATCTCCAACGGCTATTCCTTTTACGCCTACTTATAATTTCAAAATGGTTTCCTATCCTGGAACTAGTTACACGATTCCTACTTCATTGCCCGATAGCACCATTATAACTGTAAAATACTTCACAGGTCTCTCAGGCCTTAGAACGAATGACACAGCGCAAATACGTCAATTATTTTTCAATGAAATAGCGTATGATGACGGAAGTGCAGAAATGGCTTATGGTATTCAAGGAAATGGCATCAAAAAAGTAGCGATGAAATATAAAATACCTTTTCAAGATACACTTGCTGCCATTAAAATTATGTTTTCCAATATTGACAAAGATATTTCAAGCGTGATTTTCAACCTAAATGTTTGGAGTAGTATTAATGAAGGCAATGCAACCGAAAAAATTATAAAAACAATTGATAATCAAAAAGCGCATTATATTGATACGTTAAATCAATTTTATGTATTTGGTCTTGACACACCCATTATTGTAAAGGATTCTTTTTATATTGGTTGGACACAAACCGATGAAAACAATCTACAAATAGGATATGATAGAAATTCTGAATTAGGGTTACCCAATACTTTCATATACACTGATAATACTTGGAAAAAATCAAATATAATTTTAACGGGAAGTCCTATGATTCGTGCCATTTTGGATGGAACACGAGATTACAAACCTAAAAATACAAGTAGTATTGTACCTGAAAAACAAAATAAAAACGTTTTTGAGACACAACTTTTTCCAAATCCGGCTGTCGATTTTGTAGTATTTGAATCTAAAAGTAATATGAAGATTTTCTTTGAAATATTTGATTTAAATGGGAAAATGGTATCAAAAAATGAATTTAAAAATGAACATAAAGAAGATGTTAGCGAATACACAAAAGGAATTTATTTAGTTAAATTCTACAATGATACGTTTACCGAAACGAAAAAACTTATCGTTAAATAAAAGGCTTCTCCATGCTTAAAAAAATATTTTTCATATCTTTAATTATTGGTATTATACTCGGTATATTTGTGGTTGTTATCTACAAAGCAAACAATATTAATACATCTCGTGATTATATTTTATACTTGGAAAAAGAAGTACCATTTAAAAATGTAATGGATAGTTTAGAAAAGCATCAAGTTCTTAAAAACAGTTTGAGTGCAACTATTTTTTTAACTACATACCCTATAAATAATGTAAAGGCTGGTAGATATAAGTTAAATAAATCTATGTCCAACTTAGAACTATTTCGAAAATTAAAGTATGGATTTGAAGACCCTATAAAATTAACTATTTCTACCGCTACATTCATTGATGAAATTGCCTTTAAGATTGAGCAAAAATTCAGATTTAAAGCAGATACTATTTTACAATTTTTAAATACAGATAATACAAAAGCAAAATACAATTTTTCACACGAACAAAGGCTGTGCAATATATATCCAATGACCTATGATATCCCATGGAATAGTAGCTTGGAGCAATTGTTTGATAAAATTAATAAAGGAAAAACCGATTTTTGGACACCCGAGCGAAAACAAAAAGCTCAAAATATGAACATGAGTGAAAATGATGTATATATTTTGGCGAGTATGATCCAAAAGGAATATTCAAAAAAAGAAGAACGAAGCAAAATTGCGGGAGTGCTAATGAATCGATTGCAAATCAATATGCCCCTTCAAATAGATGCTACTTGTAAGTATGCGACCAAAGATTTTAGTGCAAAAAGAGTTACAGGGACGCATCTTCGCTGTGCATCGCCATACAATACGTATACCAATAGAGGCTTGCCTCCTGGCCCCATTTGTATTCCAGAATTAAGCACCATAGATGCTTGTTTGAATTATGAAAAACACGATTTTTTATACTATTGTGCCGATCCAAGTCTCAATGGATTTCATCTTTTTAATAAAACATGGGAAGACCACCAAGCGGTTGCTCAAAACTATTACAAAAAAGTAAATTCTTTGAATTTATAAACTATTTTTTCTTTTCGTTAAATAACTCTTTTCTTCCAATTTCTTTACATATTGGACATTCCAAAGGCTTGTGAACTCTAGCACTACAATACTCTCTTCCAAAAAAAATAATTTGAAGATGAAGTTTGTTCCATTTGTCTTTTGGGAATATTTTTTTACAATCTTTCTCGGTCTGTACTACAGATTTACCATTGGTAAGTCCCCAACGCCATGCCAAACGATGAATATGTGTATCCACAGGAAATGCAGGTACTCCAAACGCTTGTGACATCACCACACTAGCGGTCTTATGTCCCACCCCGGGCAACTCCTCCAAATCCTCAAAATTTTGAGGTACTTTTCCGCCGTGTTTTTCTACTAAAATTTGAGACAAATTCCATATCGCTTTTGATTTAGCTTTTGACAATCCACAAGGTCTTACAATCTCTTCAATTTCTTCAATGCTCAATGAAAGCATTGTATAAGGATTATCTGCTTTTTCAAACAAAAAAGGGGTGGTTTTATTCACACGTTCGTCAGTACATTGAGCGGAAAGTAATACGCCAATCAAAAGTGTAAAATCATCTTTGTGATCTAATGGTATAGGCGTTTTGGGATACAGTGATTCCAAAGTATCTACAATAAATTTTGATT
>JBIILY010000158.1:0-4038 GCA_044338225.1 Chitinophagales bacterium | reverse complement strand
AATTTTGGAAAATGGTTTTGATTAATTATACTTACATATTCATTTATATTGTTTATGTTATTTTCAAAAAACAATGATTTAAAAAAGTCTATTTCGCTTTCAATTATTTCGGGGGTTCTTTTTTCATTTTTAAAAACATCTTTTAATCGATCCAAATCTTTGTTATTAGCGTCTTCAATAGCTTGTTTCTTTTGCTCTATACTATGCTTACATTCAAAAGAAATTCGGGTTAATATGTCTTTATTTATGTTTTCCATTGTATTAAATTGTAGGTAAATTGTTTATAGTATTTCGCTTCATGTCTTCAGCTATTTGAGTGTAAATTTGAGTGTATCTAAGGTTAGTATGCCCCATTAGCTTACTAATAGTCACAATGTCGCTTTTATAGATTAAATGGTTTGTAGCAAAAGAATGTCTCGCACAATGGAACGTTATTTTTTTGTCTATATTAGCTTTTTTTATCCAACTTTTTAAAGCCTTATTTGTACCCTCGTTTGTAGGTAAATTAAATACCTTTATTGAGGCGTTTTTAGTTTCTATTAATTCCATTGCTACGGGGTGCAAAGGTAAGCTAAGTTTTACGCCTGTTTTTTCTTGAATTATAGTTAAGGTTTGATTATTATAATCAATGTTTTCATGTTTTAATTGTTTTACATCACAATATCTTAACCCCGTAAATAAGGCAAAAATAAAGGCTTTTTTGACTTCTTTGTTATTAGCTTCTGTTTTATTAAGTAATAGAATTTCTTCAAACGTCAATACACTTTTACTTATACTATCATTGTTTGACTTTATAGTAATGTTTTTACATGGACTTTCTTTGAATATTTTTTTACGTACACAATAGTTTAAAAACACTTTAAATCGTTTCAAATATGTTAAGGGGGAGTGACCGTTCAACTCAATAATTAAATACTCTTTAAAGTCAAAACACAATTCTTCAGTAACATCACGGCTTGTACTTACTTTAATATTTTTTTCTTTTAAGAATGTCTCAAACTTTTTAAAAACGGCTTTGTGTACTCTATCATCTTCTTTTTGATATGCATCTGTATAGCTTTTGTATAGCTTAATAAAATCAATTGTTTGTTTAAATTTAGCCGTTACATCGTATTCGTTCCCGTCCAATTCTACGGCTCTATTATTTCTAATCTGTTCGGCTAATTGCAAAGCCTTTTTATTGTTTTCCCGTTCAATAGGTGTTCGGGGGTTTTTTATCAATTTTACATTTTTGATAAATTCGTAATTTCTTTTGCCATTATGATAAATATCTAAGTATAGTCTGAAATTTTCCCCTTTGCTATCTTCTTTTTTTCTAAGTGTAACCGACATGAATAGTTTGTTTTTGTGTTGCAAATATACAACTTTGTTACCTATTTGTTTTCTTTTGTTTTACCTTTAATATGTCAACTATTGTTACCTATTTGTTACCTAAAACGACAAAACCCTTATAAATAAAGGCTTGTTTAATTCCCCTACGGTGTACTAAATCAAGCCTCCAAACAGCAATGTTTTGGAGGTTTTTTTGTTATATATGAAAATATTTTATGATTACAATTTACATTATTCAGAGCGAAATTGACGGAACATACTACACGGGTATGGCAAGTGATGTAGAAAAACGATTAAAGGAACATAATTCGGGTAAAAGTAAATACACCAAAAGTAAAAAGCCTTGGAAATTAGTATATCAAGAATATGCTGAAGATTGGGAATCTGCAAGAAAACGTGAAAAGTATCTAAAAACTACAGCTGGAAAAAATTGGGCTTTGAAAAATAAGGAATAAAGGTATTTCATCCTGGCAAGAGGAGTTCCCTGTCTGCCTGTCGCAGACAAGCAGGGACTCTCCTACGGTGTACTAAATCAAGCCTCCAAACAGTAATGTTCTGGAGGCTTTTTTGTTATTTGGGTGTTTTAAGGCCTTTTTGTCAACTTTTGTCACCTATTTGTTACTATGAATTTTTCTAGAAATTATTCTACATATACCCCTCAATCGCTTTATTAAATTTTTCAAAAAAAGGCTTGTTGATTTTGAACAGCATGATAGCATTTTGTTCTTCAAAATGCATGAATTGGATATCACAAAACATTTTGAGGGTGAGAGATACCATACCGCGTTTCATACTGAGCTCATCCGTAATTTCTTTTATAGATTTATTTGGATTTTCCAAAACGTAATCTAAAATATAAATGCGATTTTTGTTTGACAAAATTTTAAGAATCTTATGAACGGTCATAATAGCCTTGTAGTGCGAAGTAAGCAGTGTAGCCGATGTCACTGCCTCAAAATCCACTTCTTTGGATTCTGAAATAGCAGTAGCCAAAGTTATGAGTTTGCAAACTTCGGGCTTATTGGTGCTATAAAAAATAGTTCGGCCATCTCTTCGTGTTTTTACAAAACCTGCTTTTCTTAGAATAGCTATAAACTGGCTCGTAAGCGCTTGGTCAAAGCCTGATTTTTCGGTCAAATCGCCTACGTTAATTTCAGGTTGTGCATCAATAAGATTGAAAAAGTACAAACGATGTTTGTTTTGTAGCGATCGAATTTTTAAAAATGTTTTTCTGTATTTCGTAAGAAGATTGGGAGATATCATCACAATTTAGTTTTTTACATAATTATTAATGATATAATTAGGTTCAAAAAGTCGGATGTCTTCAAATTTTTTAGCCATAAATTTTTGATAAGCTTCATTGCACATATTTCTAGCATCCAAAATAGGACTTTCTTGATAATCGGTATTTTTCACAAGAATTGAATTTCCTAGGTTTTCGGCTATTGTTTCTATATTCTCAAAGGAATCAAACGTGGTGTCCATCATCGGATTTCCATTTGTATTGCAGTATGTATAATAGAAATTGTTTCGTCGGGCGTCTAAAAGCAAAAAACAATTTTGTGAAGGAAATTGTTGCTTTTGAAGCGCACTGCAATGTTCTTTGAGTCCATCTATGGCTATAAAAGGGATTTTGAGCGCAAAACAAAGCCCTTTTGCGGCACTAGAAGCTACTCGCAGTCCCGTAAATGAGCCGGGTCCTTGATTGATAGCCACAGCAGCTAATTCTTGAAATGAGATTTTGGTCTCATCCACGCATTTTTGTATTGCCAATGTTATATTTTTTGCGTGACTCTGTTTCTCCGATTCAATATAAGAATAGATACATTCGCCATTTTTTGATAAAGCAATAGACAGCATTTCGGTAGCTGTTTCTATACAAATAATATATATGTTTTTTTCTGACATAGCGCAAAAGTATTGCAAAATGGATAAAGGATTGTCTTTTTTTGACTTTTTAACATTTTGTGGTTTTTTACGTAAAATGAAATTTTCTATTTTTATTTAGAACCGATATATCATAAATAAATTAGATTTGCACAAAAGAAATTTAGAATGAAAATCATTTGTATAGGAAGAAATTATGCCGAACACGCCGCAGAACTTGGGAATGAAGTGCCTAGCGATATGGTTATTTTTCTAAAACCCAATACCGCACTCAATCCCAATAAATACAAATGGTTCTTGCCTAATTTTTCTGATAATATGCAATATGAATGCGAGATTGTGCTCAAAATTTGTAAAAATGGAAAGCATATTGCAGAGAAATTTGCCCATACTTATTATCAAGAAATTAGTTTGGGAGTTGATTTTACGGCGCGAGATATTCAGCAACAATTAAAAGAAAAAGGCCTTCCTTGGGAAAAAGCAAAAGCGTTTGATCATTCTGCTATTGTGGGGAAATTTATAAATAAAGAGGATTTGGATTTGACCAATCTTCAATTTACATTCAAGAAAAATAACGAAACCGTTCAGCAAGGATTGGCTAAAGATATGATTTATAGTTTTGATAAAATTATAGCGGAAGTGTCTAAATATTTCACTTTGCAGACTGGCGATTTAATCTATACCGGTACCCCAAAAGGCGTGAGTAAAGTATCTATAGGCGAAAGGTATGAGGCTTTTTTGGAAGCTGAGATAATGTTTGAATTTGAGGTGTGCTAATGTGGCAATTTATCTCTCAATAAACCATAAACCCAAGTTCCT
>JBIILY010000157.1:0-4053 GCA_044338225.1 Chitinophagales bacterium | reverse complement strand
TCATCAATTATAAAGATTTAGTATATCGGTTCAATAATATATTAGCCAAAAAAATTTTCTTGAATGTAGCTAGATAATTTTTTCATCGAATTTAATTTTTTGTGTATAGATTTGCCCTTATAAATTTTAAAATAAAAAAAACAGAAAAGGACAGTGGAAAATAGAGAAAATAATAGTGGTGTATATTCGCACAAAATCAGAGCAGGAAAAAGAAGAACGTATTTTTTTGATGTTCGTACTACTAAATTTGATGATTATTATGTAATTATCACGGAAAGTAAGAAAAAATTTGATCAAGAAGGATATGAAAAACACAAAATTTTCTTGTACAAAGAGGATTTTAATAAATTTTTGAAAGGTTTGACGCAAGTAATTGACCATGTAAAAACGGAGTTGATGCCTGATTTTGATTTTGATGCATTCAATCACGATCAAGAGTTTGAAGGCGAGGGCGAACATACTTCAGAAGATTAATATTTCATGAAACAGTAATAGAAAAGCATCTAAGAAATTAGGTGCTTTTTTTATTTCCCCAAATTATATTCGTCATGCATTTCTAGTTTTTGTTTACATTTGTAAATTGTATCAGTTCAAAATATGATAAAACAGGATTCTATTCAGAGAGTATTGGATACCGCTAGGGTAGAAGAGGTGCTTTCGGATTATATTCACATGAAAAAAAGAGGCGCCAACTACATGGCCAATTGCCCTTTTCATGATGAAAAGACGCCTTCATTTGTCATTTCACCTGCCAAAGGTATTTATAAATGTTTTGGCTGTGGGCAATCGGGCAACTCCGTTTCCTTTCTTATGAATCACGAGAAAATGAATTTTTCAGAATCGATTCGCTACCTTGCCAATAAATACCAGATACAGTTAGAAGAAACTGAGCAAACTTCGGAGGAAAAAGTCTTGAGCACCACACGAGAATCCTTCATGATAATTAATGAATATGCCTGCAAGCATTTTGAAACCAATCTTCATGAACACGAAGAAGGTAAAATGATAGGATTGTCTTATTTCAAGGAGCGTGGACTTTCCCCAGAAACCATTCAAGCATTTAGGCTAGGCTATTGTATCAACGATTGGGAATATTTCTCAAATGAAGCACTCCAAAAAGGATACAACAAAGAATTTTTGGTCAAATTGGGCTTGTCCAAAGAAAACGATCAAGGAGGCCTGCGCGATTTTTTCAAAGGTAGAATTACATTTCCTATCCAAAATACTTCGGGGCGTGTCATAGGTTTTGGGGCTAGAACTTTGAAGAAAGAAGATAAAACCGCCAAATATTTGAACAGTCCCGAAAACGAAGTGTACAACAAAAGTAGAGTGTTGTACGGACTTTACACCGCCAAAAATGCTATCCCAAAAGAGAATTATTGCATCTTGGTGGAAGGCTATATGGATGTAATTTCTCTCTATCAAGCGAATATTCACAACGTAGTAGCCTCTTCGGGGACTTCGCTTACACAAGATCAAGTGAGGCTTATTAGACGATTTACCGAAAATTTGACCATTCTATACGATGGCGATTCGGCGGGTATCAAAGCGGCACTGCGTGGAATTGAAATTGGGATTGAAAATGGTCTGAATCTAAAAATTGTACTCCTGCCCACTTCACATGACCCCGATTCGTATGTCAATGAATTTGGTGGCGAAAAACTCAAGGAATATATACTCGAAAATGCCAAAGATATCGTTACTTTCAAGGCACATTTGTTCAAGGAAGAAGCAGGGAACGACCCTGTCAAAAAAGCCGAATTGGTGCGTGAAATTATCAAAACCATCAGTTTGGTCAAAGACAATATTAAACGAAGCTATTATCTCAAAGAATGCGCCATGCTCATGGGCATCGAAGAAGAATTGCTGGCGCGCGAAACCCAAAAAATGATTGTAGGCAAAATAGCCGAAGAGAAAAAAAACAAATCGAGGAATGAAATACCTTCTTTTGAAGAAATGGACGCCTACGAAGATATTTCCAAAGAGCAAGAAGTGCAAAATCTATCTAAATATCCTTCCAAGCTCATTATGACTGAGATAGAGCTCTGTAGAGTGCTCATTGAATATGGCGATAAAGTATTTTCCGATTCCGAAAATCCCTTTGATACCGAAAGCAAAATTTTGGTGCTGCAACATGTATTTGAAAATGAACTGGAAGACTACGCCTTCGAATCCGAAGTGTGTGCAAAAGTCTTTAATCTCATCAAAACCAATTATTTGGAAGTACAAGTATTTCCTTTTAAATACTACGCCACCCATGCCGATACTGATATTTCGCAGTTTACCATTAAATATTGCGATCAATACCAAGATGAAATCCTCTCAAACTGGGGCAGCAAGAATGAACATGTCAAAATCTCTAATTACGGCGATCACTTCAAGAAAGAAGTAGGCGATACTATCAAACTCGTTCGCATTACCAATCTAGAAAAATTAAGCAAGCAAATTATTGAATTCTGCAAAAATGAAATGGAACATAATACCCAAAATGATATTGCGTTCAAACATCTCGAAATCCAAAAACTCTTTTTGGAAAAAATAAAAGAAGAAAGCGCACATCTTCAAAACGTATTTAGGAATACATAGATTTAAATTCTATAAATAATAATTCCCCAAAGGATTCCTACTTTTTTGTCGTCTAATAGTTTATAATTAGAAAAAAATATGAGTAATTTTTATAAGATGAAAGCAGTAATGCTTTTGCTTGCCGTTTGTCAATATGCTGGGGCACAATACAATACGCTTTTTATCCCCGATACGCTTTCGGGTACTACGTTCAATCTTACAATGAAAGAATCTACCAAACAACTCCGCACTACGGGCAATCCTACTATTACCGCAGGTATTAATGGCGATTTTTGGGGGCCAACGTTGTTTTTCAATAAAGGCGATACCGTTCGTATGAATGTAACCAATAAATTAAACGATTCTACTACATTGCATTGGCACGGTTTTCATCTACCAGCCGTTATGGACGGAGGGCCACATCACGTTATTCCACCCAATACGATATGGCAGCCTTACTGGAAAGTAACCAATCAAGCCGCAACGCTATGGTATCATCCCCATTTGCACGAAATGACACAAGAGCACGTAACCAAAGGGTTGGGAGGATTGATCATTATCCGCGATAGCGATGAAGCCAAATTGGCAATCCCTCGAAAATATGGCGTAGACGATTTTCCATTGGTGCTTACGAGCCGTCGCTACGATGCTTCCAATCAATTTGTATACACCAATGTAGCCTATGGCGATTATATGCTTGTAAACGGTACGCCCAGCCCACAAGTGACGCTTCCAAAACAAGTAGTGCGACTTCGTATCCTCAATGTAGAAACCGAAAGAGGTTATATTCTTGGCTTTAGCGACAATCGTAGCTTCAAAATAATAGGAAATGATGGCGGACTCCTCAATGCTCCTATTACTACTAATAGACTCAAAGTATTTGTAGGCGAACGATACGAGATTTTGGTGGATTTGTCTGGCGATGCCGTGGGTTCTTCAATAGATTTAAAAGCATACAATTCTGGGCAAGCACTCGGTTTTCCTGGAGGAGAAGCGGGTACTACAGGAAATTTTGGTAGTCTGCTCAATAATAAAGATTTCAATATTTTGCATATAAATGTGGGTGCTACTACTGCCAATCCTATAACGATCATGCCTACTTCGTTGATAAACAATACGTATTTGACGGCAGCCGATGCTTCGGTAAATCGTACGGTAGCTATTACGGGTGGAACACCTCCGGGTGGACTTTTTACTTTGGATAACAAATCGTTTGATTTTAATACTATCAATCATACCGTTATCGAAAATACCACTGAAAAATGGACGGTTACGAACAATAATGTTTTTGGGCATTGCTTTCATATTCACGATGTACAGTTTAAGATTATATCCAGAAGTACAGGCGCTGTAGGCGATTATGAGTCGGGCTGGAAAGATAACTTTTTTATCAATAGAAACGAATCGGTTTCGTTTGTAGCGCGATTCCAAGATTATGCCGATGCCACGCATCCATTTATGTATCATTGTCATTTTTCCAATCACGAA
>JBIILY010000156.1:0-4061 GCA_044338225.1 Chitinophagales bacterium | reverse complement strand
CTTTTAATGCCTTTGGCTTTTAGCTGTGCTTGAAACTCTTTACATTTTTCAAGTAACACTTGATTTTGTTCAGGATTTTTCTGATGCAAAAATGGAACAAAAACAACTTGAAACGGCGCTACTCTTGGTGGCATCACCAATCCATTATCATCCGAATGGGTCATAATTAAAGCCCCAATCAAACGAGTAGAAACACCCCACGAAGTAGCCCAAACATATTCTTCTTTGCCATCTTCTGTTTGATATTTCACATCAAAAGCTTTCGCAAAATTTTGTCCTAAAAAATGCGAGGTTCCTGCCTGCAAAGCACGTCCATCTTGCATCAAAGCTTCTATACAAAGGGTATCCTCGGCACCTGCAAATCGTTCACTTTCTGTTTTTTTACCTTTATGAAGTGGAATAGCCAACCAATTTTCAACAAAATCGGTATAAACATCTAGCATTTTTTCAGTTTCGGTTATCGCCTCAGCTTGCGTAGCATGAGCGGTATGCCCTTCTTGCCATAGGAACTCTGCGGTACGCAAAAAGAGTTTGGTACGCATTTCCCATCGCACTACATTCGCCCATTGATTAATTAGCAATGGTAAATCGCGATACGACTGAATCCAATTTCGATATGTATTCCAGATTAAGGCCTCCGAAGTAGGACGCACCACCAATTCTTCTTCCAATTTAGCATCGGGATCTACAATCAATTTCCCTTTGCGATCGGGATCATTTTTTAGCCTATAATGAGTCACTACTGCACATTCTTTCGCAAATCCTTCCGCATTTTTTTCTTCCGCTTCAAACAAGCTTTTTGGAACAAATAACGGAAAATAAGCATTGACGTGTCCCGTGTCCTTTATCATTTTGTCCAATACATCGCGCATATTCTCCCATAATGCGTAACCATACGGTTTTATGACCATACAGCCTCGCACATCGGAATAGTCTGCCAATTCGCCTTTAAGCACCAAATCGGTGTACCACTGGCTTATATCTTCGCTTCTTTTTGTAATAAAATCACTCATTCTATTATTCGGTTTCTGTTTCTGTTTCGGTTGATTTTGTATCGGCTACTACTTGAACATTCTCATTCAGTTTGGCTCTAATTTTATTTTCTATTTCTACCGATACCTCTGGATTATCAGCCAAAAATTGTAAAACGGCATCTCTACCTTGTCCAATTTTAGTTCCATCATAGCTATACCAGCTTCCACTTTTTTCCAAAATATTAAAATCCGTACCAAAATCTACAATTTCACCTACTTTAGATATTCCTGCTCCGTACAAAATATCAAATTCACAAACTTTGAAAGGTGGTGCCACTTTATTTTTCACAACCTTTACTTTGGTTCTATTTCCTACAATATTGCCTTCTTTATCTTTGATTTGGGCCATTCTACGAATATCCAAACGCACCGAAGCATAAAATTTAAGTGCATTACCACCCGTTGTTGTTTCTGGATTTCCAAACATAACTCCAATTTTCTCTCTCAACTGATTGATAAATATACAACAACATCCTGTTTTATTGATACTTCCCGTTAATTTTCGCAAAGCCTGACTCATCAAACGAGCTTGTAATCCCATTTTGGAATCGCCCATTTCGCCTTCCAGCTCTCCTTTTGGTACCAAAGCAGCTACTGAGTCAATTACACATACATCAATAGCACCACTTCGAATCAAATGATCGGCAATTTCTAAAGCTTGCTCTCCATTATCAGGCTGAGCAATAAAAAGATTATTGGTATCTACGCCCAACGCTTCTGCATACAATCTATCAAATGCATGCTCTGCATCTATGATGGCACAAATACCGCCTTTTTTCTGAGCTTCTGCAATGGCATGAATAGCCAACGTAGTTTTACCAGAAGATTCAGGCCCATATATTTCTACAATTCTTCCTTTGGGATAGCCCGAAATGCCTAAGCAAATATCCAAGCCCAAAGAACCCGATGGAATAGCATCTATGGATACAATTTTGGAATCTCCTAGACGCATTACGCTTCCTTTTCCATACGATTTTTCAAGCACACCAATTGTACTTTCCAATGCTTTCATTTTTTGTTGTAAATCTGACATATTTTTTAAATTTTAATTTTGTTATTTATAAGTCCTACAAAAGTAATTGAATAAAAATTATTGAAACATTTATTTTTTAATTTCTAAAACTTTTGACAAAAATACAAAACAAAAGTGACATAATTTGACGTTTTAAAACAAAAAAAAAGACTCAATAAAATATTGAGTCTTTTCTGTATTAAATTATTATAACCAAAAATCAATTTTTTACTTTGTCTACGATTGCTTTAAAAGCCTCGGGGTTATTTAATGCTAAATCAGCAAGCGTTTTTCTATTGATAGAAATTTCCGCTTTGTTCAACATATCGATGAATTTTGAATACGATAAATCATAAGGACGAACCGCAGCATTTATCCTAGCTATCCAAAGAGTTCTAAAATCTCTTTTCTTTAATTTTCTTCCTGTATATGCGTATTCCCATGCTTTATCAACAGCATTTTTGGCTACAGTCCATACATTCTTTCTTCTACCAAAGAAACCTTTGGCGTGTTTTAAAACCTTTTTTTTGCGCTCTTTTGAAGCAACGCTATTTACTGAACGTGGCATTTTATATTACAATTAGATAGTTAACAATAATTTGATTCTCTTCTCATCACTTTCGTGTACCAAACCTTTCTTAGTCAATCTTTTCTTTTGAACTTTCGTTTTTTTGGTCAAAATATGATTCTTAAAAGCTTTATTTCTTTTAATCTTTCCAGTACCTGTTAGTTTGAATCTCTTCTTAGCACTAGAATTGGTCTTCATCTTTGGCATAATATATAGATATTTAATTTATTTTTAAATTGGAGTGCAAAAGTACTAAAAATATTTTAAATGATAATATTTTTTTTCGTTCACACAAAAAACATGTCTTTTTTAAGCCTTTTTCTTCACTTTAGGTACCAATGTCATGAACATTCTTCTACCTTCAGTTTTGGGCATGGCCTCTACACTGGCTACTTCTTCCAGCTTTTTTGCAAAATTCAACAGCAAGAGATTGGCTCTGTCTTGAAATACAATATCCCTTCCTCTAAACATTACAAAACATTTTACTTTATCGCCTTCTTTCAAGAATTTCTCAGCATGTTTTGATTTAAAATCAATATCGTGGTCATCCGTATTAGATGTAAAACGTATTTCTTTTATAGTTACTTTCTGAGTCTTTGATTTAATCTCTTTGTCACGTTTTTTCTTCTCGTACAAAAATTTCTTGTAATCTACTATTTTACAAATAGGCGGATCCACATTGGGCGATATTTCTACCAAATCCAACTCAAGCTCTGCGGCCATAGCCAAGGCTTTGTCTAGATAATAAATACCTTGTTCTACGTTATCCCCTACAAGCCTCAATTGTCTTGCGGTAATTTTTTCGTTGATTTTATGTTCGTCTTCTTTCTTTACGAATCGATTGTTTCTTACAAATGGTTTTTTCTGCAATGTATTAAAAATTTTGAAGTGTAAAAATACGGCTTTTTTTTATTAACTATCTATTTTTTTATTAATGCGATAGGAATCCACCTTTGTTTTTGATTTCTTCTATATCACCTTTTGGAATAGCTGCTATCAATCCCTTGGTGTATTCGGTCTGCGGATTGTTGTATATATCATCGGCAAATCCTATTTCTTCAATCTTTCCTTTGTTCATCACCACGATTCTATCGCTGATAAATTTCACTACCGACAAATCATGGGAAATAAACACGTAGCTAAATTTAAACTCTTCGCGCAATTGAATCAACAAGTTCAATACCTGTGCCTGAACCGATACGTCCAACGCCGATACAGATTCATCGCAGATAATAAATTTTGGATTGAGCGCCAAGGCTCTAGCGATACAGATACGCTGACGTTGACCTCCCGAAAACTCGTGCGGATAACGCACAAATTGGTCGGCATTCAAGTTTACTTTTTCCAATAATTCAATCGCTTTTTCCTTGCGCACTTTGTCATTTTCATAAATTCCATGCACTTTCATAGGCTCTGTAATAGCATCGCCCACGGTCATTCTTGGATT
>JBIILY010000155.1:0-4098 GCA_044338225.1 Chitinophagales bacterium | reverse complement strand
AGTGATTTTACAAACCTATAATCCAAAAGATATTTTGTACAAATATTTGTTGGCACAGGATTGGGAAGCTTTTATAGAGCAAGAATTGCTTATGCGAAAACAATTTATCTATCCACCTTTTTGCTCAATGCTAAAAATCATTATTAGACATCAAAAAGAAGAATTGCTAAACATCTATGCCAATAAAATTGTAGGAAAATTGAAAGAAGCCTTCAAATCGATCGTTTTGGGGCCTACTGTTCCACAAATCTCCAGAATTAGGAATCAATATATCAAGGAAGTTTTGATAAAATTGCCTAAAAACAGTGAATTAGCCGTCAATAAATTGAAAATACAGGAAATTCTGGATAGAGAGTTGCTGTTGCTATCCAACAAAAATTTTAGGATAGATATTATTGTAGATTTTTAAACTCATTGGATACTTTATTGTTAATTTTGTAGTTAATAAAAAGAATTTTATTATTTCAGAAACAAAAATTAAACCCATGAAAAAACAAACCTTAACAATCATTTTATTTTTCACAACCAGTATTTTGATTTATTCTCAAACCACATTTTATAAAAATAATCTTGGCATCAGACCTTTTATTTTCAATAAAAACGGAGCAGGAATTGGCGTAAATTATGAACGATATTTGGATTCTACCAATAATTTTTCAATTTATATGCCTGTAGATTATATTCTAGCGGTAAATAACAATAATAATAATAACAATGTTTTCTTGTATCAAGATCCAATAGAACAATATGGATTTTCAGTAGCACCATCTTTTAGAATTTATTTCAAAGAACCTAGAAAATTCAATTGGTTTTTGGGAATTGGATTGTATTATGGACAAAGTTATACTCGAAATACTAATTACAAATTTGAAGAAAGAACAATCGGAAACATGATTAATTTTGGATTCAAAGCTACTGTAAAAAATAGAGTTACGATATCTTTGGACATGGGAACAGGCATTGCATTATACAACAAATCAGATTTAACCTATTTACCAAATCCAATCAATGTAAATTCATCAAAAAAAGTACAATCTATTGGATCATTAAATTTCCAAGTAGGTTATAATTTTTAAAATACTATCGAATTATAAAAAAACCATCTTCGCCTTGTTTTTGATACAAGGGCATGAGGATATACCCATCAGTCTCAGCATAAATAGGTCCGTTTTTATCTTTAGCTAATTGTTCGCCTTTAACAATTTTATCAAAATTTTTAAACCCAGGAAGCATTTCAAAACCATCATCAGGCAAGAGCGTGTGTTTATATATAAACTGCGTGAGTTTGGGTAAATCTTTTGCTGCATCAGCCAAAATTTGTCTTTGAGTATTTAAAAAATCCGCAGAAAAATGTATGATATTCATTTCTTCTAATAAAATATAAATGGCTGCTTCTATTCTTTGAACACTATTTGGATCGGTATGCTGTCCCGCTTCAAAGGCTATAGCGGAAAATTGTTTTTTTGAAAAAATACCAAGCGTTGTATTGTTAATGACTTTATCTAGATGTAAAATTAAAGGAACTTCCAGTTTTTGAGCCATAGCTACACTCAAATCATTGCCATTGACAATGGTAAACAATCCGCCTTCGGCACTGGTTGTATGCAAATCCAAAAATAAAAAAGGCGCATGGGCTTCTCTATGTGCCGTAAACTGCTCCAATACATACAACAATTCTTTTTGCTCAACATCTTCATGCAACGGCAATGCTTCCACAGCTGAATTTCGCACAAAATCTATCTGTTCGTCATACCATTGTCTATTCAAGTCTTTATCTATAAAACGCTTATTTGCTTCCAATGCTTTTACATTACCTTTGAGAGCAAGGATACAACCGGTGGCGGGCAAATTCATCTTTTTCAAAGTATCAAAAACCTGTTCCAAAGCCATGATTCCACTTTGTTCATTTCCATGAATTCCAGCTACAATAATCAATAATTTTTCACTCAAAAAATCGCCATACAATCCCACGATTCGTTTTTTTGTCTTCTTATCCCAAATCATATTTTCATTCTCAATTTAAAAACAAATATACAAAAAACTAAAACAAAACAAAAAATAGCATGTATTTTTGTATAAAAATATTCAAATGTTTGATATTCCACAAAATGATTGGCATCCTATTTTCACATCCGAAAAAGGGCGTATCACGCTTGAAAAAATCTATCAACATTATCATTTTGAGGCAAAATTGTCTCGTGAAATATATCCTCCAACCAATGAAATTTTCAATGCCTTTGCATTATGTGAATTTGAAAATGTACGAGTGGTTATCATGGGGCAAGATCCATATCATGGCTCAGGCGAAGCCAATGGGTTGGCATTTTCCGTAAAAGAAGGCATCAAAATACCTCCATCGTTACGAAATATTTTCAAAGAATTAAAAAATGAATATCCCGAATTTAATCTTAACAGAAGTACCGATTTGAGTGATTGGGCAAGACAAGGTGTTTTATTAATCAATGCTGTTTTAACTGTAGAAAAAGATAAGGCCGCCAGCCACAAACATTATAATTGGGAGCTTTTCACCAATTTCATTATATCTACTTTATCTAAAGAAAAAAACAATCTAATTTTTATATTATTAGGGAAATTTGCTCAAGAAAAAGCATCTTTAATCGACTCAAAAAAACATATAATCCTTAGTACCGTTCATCCTTCACCTTTATCTTCAAATAGAGGCTTTTTTGGCTCAAATATTTTCAAAACATGTAATGAAGCTTTGGAAAAACTAAATAGTGGCCTCATTGATTGGGGATAAAAAAAATAGCCCCAATGAGAAGGGCTATCTTTATGAAATTTTTTAAAACAAATAAATATACCTATGTTATTTGTTGATATTACTAGTTCTTATTATAGATTTTTAGGTGCATTCAAAAGTTAGACTTATATAAAGTTTAAAAGGTTTAATGAAAATAAAAAATAAATATAAATAACTAAAACAGCGTTTTCAAAAAAACAATGCTTTACCTCGAATAAAAGAAAATATATTTGTAAAAAAAATTATGATGCAAAAAATTTGGTATCGATATCTAAAAATTCTAATTACCATAGAAGAAGATGATGATTTGACTCAAATAGGACATGAGATTAAACATTCGGTTTTGTTCAAAGGAGCCAATTTTTGGGCTATGGTATTTGCTATTATAATAGCTTGTATTGGATTAAATATAGGCTCCAAGCTTGCCATAATTGGCGCTATGATTTTGTCGCCACTAATGGGACCGGTTTATGGAATTAGTTTTGGGATTATTGCACAAGATTCGTTTTTGATAAAAAATGCTACTAAAAATTTCTTAAAAATAATTTTAATTTCCTTATTCGTTTCCAGTATATATTTTGTAATTACGCCACTTGATTTAAAAAGTATTGAAGTAGATAATTTTACTTCAGCATCTATTTTTGATATTTTAATTGCATTTTTTGGTGGCATTGCAGGTTTTATAGCCATTAGTCGAAAAAATGGCGAGCGTTTTCTAGTGGGTGTATCCATTGCTACCTCTTGTATTCCTCCTATTTGTGCATCGGGCTACGGGATTTCGCATGGAAATTTCGGATTGTTTTTTGGAGGATTGTATTTATTTTTAATCAATGCTTTTTTTATTTTTTTAGGTTCGTTTATGATTTCTTTATTTATGAATATTCACAAAGGACGTCATTTTTCAAAAACATTCAAATGGGCTTTAATCATCTGTATTTTGGTCATAACATTACCCAGCATTTTCCAAACCAATAATACAATCAAACATGTATTATTTGAACAAAGAGCCATTCAATTTGTTGAAAAAATTGAACAGGAGAAAAATTTATATATTCTTGAAAAAAAGATCGACAAAGAACATGATGTATTGCATATACTGTACTATGGTCATTTTCCAAAAAGTATATTAAGCTCTTCCTTTCTAGATAAGTTTTATTTAGATTCAACGCAATTAGTATTGATAAAAATAAAATAAAGCTTGCCGATAAATGAAAAAAAAAGACGCTTTATAAAAAAGCGCCTTTCTGTATTTCTAAAAATGATTATTTCCCTAATTTCCAGAGTGATAAATCATAACCAGGCCTTACTGTATATGGTCTAGCATTGGTAAATCTTTT
>JBIILY010000295.1:0-2519 GCA_044338225.1 Chitinophagales bacterium | reverse complement strand
CATTCGAGATTTTTGTAAAGATATTTGGCTGGATGCGATAGGTGCCAATCTATCGCAAATGGCTAATATGTATGGTACCGATAAGCATGAATTGCATAGTTATACGGCTATATATACTACGTATTTTGATAAATTAAGAGATCGCACTTTTGATTTGATAGAGATTGGTATTGGAGGTGGTGCTAATAAAGAATCGGGTGGAGGAAGTCTTCGGATGTGGAAACAATATTTTCCTAAGGCGAATATTGTAGGCGTAGATATATTTGATAAATCATTTTTTGAGGAAAAACGCATCAAAACGTTTATAGGGAATCAGTCCGATGTTCTTTTTTTGGATGCTTTGACCGAAAAATATAATTTTGAAGTGATTATAGACGACGGTAGCCACATGTCTTATGATGTTATCTCTTCTTTTTTGAATTTATATCCAAAAATGTCCTCCAAAGGATTATATATCATTGAAGACACGCATACTTGCTTCTACGATTCTGATGAAAAATACCACGGAATTTCTACTATAGAGTTTTTTAAATCCTTGGTTGAATATATTCCGTTTTGTACAGCTAATGATTTCAATTCAGAAGAAAAATGGTCTTTGGAGCCTATAGATTTCATTCATTTTTATCCTAAAATGATAATAATTCAAAAAAAATAACTTTTTTTGAGGCATTAGACTAAAAAAAAATTAAATTTGCAAACAGCAAAATTGCTATAAATATTAATTATGAACTTACCAATAGAAATATATTTAGAACAAACACCCAATCCTGATAGCATGAAGTTTTTGGTGAACAAAGTCTTATTGCCCAATATGATTTTTGATTCTAAAAGAACCCAAAATTCAGGAGATTCGCCACTTGCAGATTCATTATATGAAAAATTTGAGTGGATTTCAGGCGTTTTTGTTTCCAATAATTTTGTTACCATTTCAAAAAGTACCGAAAATGATTGGTACGAATATATGCACGAAGTAAAAGAATATTTGAAAATGTATTTTCAAAACAACTTTGATGTAATTACAAAGGCTTTTATGGAGGCAAAAATGAAGGAAAATGCCAATCAAACGGTAGATGAGTCTGTAGAAGGAAAGATAAAAGAATTGTTGGAAAAATATGTACAGCCTGCAGTAGAAAGCGATGGCGGTTTTATTGCATTCAAATCCTTTGATAATGGTGTGGTAACACTCTCTATGCAAGGAAGTTGTAGTGGATGTCCTTCCTCTCAAATTACGTTAAAATCAGGTATAGAAGGTCTTTTGAAGCGTATGGTGCCTGAAGTAATGGAAGTGGTAGCCGAAGCAAGTCATTAATTTTGATTTAGGGAATGGGGATTTTGAGGTGTAATACATCTATAAAAACCCAACATCTTGATTTTCTCATTCCCTTTTTTTTGAAAAATATAAAGTGTTAAATTATGATAGATAGAATAGAAAAAATTTTGAAAAAAGTACGTGTATTGAAAGATTCCAATGCAACATTGCATGATCAAGTGATTCAATTTCAATCCGTTGTAACTCAAAAAGAGGAGCAACTAGCTCAGCTCCAAAGTCAGATAAATTTGGAAGCTAAAGCAAGTGATGAGGCTATGAATGTATTGCGCAAAAAGTGTGAGGACTTGATATTTGAAAAAGAAAACCTCGAGAATAAATTAAATTTTTATAATTTAGCACCCGAAAATTTGTCCAAGAAAGAGCTAAAAGACAAAATCGATAGCTATATTCTACAAATTGATAATTGTATAAAAGTATTAGATAAGATATAATGGAAGATAGAATAAGCATAGATATAATGATTGCTGGTCGTAATTATCCATTGAAAATACAAAAGCAAGACGAAGATAAAGTATTGCGAATTGTTAAAAATATTAATGCAAAAATCGATCAATTAAAAGCACAATACGATGCCCGTGATACACAAGATTATTTGGCTATGTGTTTGCTTCAATTGACCGCTCAGCAGCTTAATAGTTCCAATTCCAATGTGGATTCTCAAATTGAGCCTCAATTAAAAGAAATAGAAGCCTTATTGGCTGAAATTGAGTAGTATACAATTATCATTTTATTGAACTTTTTTGGGTAAATAAATGATTTAACAAGTAAAATAAAAAAATAAAGAATGGATTTAACAATGATAATAGCTGTAGTACTAGGAATAGTAGGTGTAGCCGTGGGTTTTTTTATCGGTAAGAAAAGTGTTTCGGCCGATGTTGAAAAATTGGAAGAGGAAAGTAAAAAAGAAGCTTTGCGAATAGTAGAAAACGCTAAAAAAGAAGCGGAAACTATTCATAAAAACAAATTGATTGAAGCTAAAGAAGAAATTTTGAAGCAGACGTCTGAGTTTGATAAATCATCTAGAGAGCGTGAATCTAAATTGGTTCAGAAAGAAAATGATTTGAAAAATAGACAAAATCAATTGAGTCAAAAAATAGAAAATCATTCTAGAAGAGAAAAAGAAGTAGAGAATGAAAAAGTACAATTGGATAAATTGAAAGAAGCGTTGGATACTAAAACGTCTGAATTG
>JBIILY010000181.1:0-3728 GCA_044338225.1 Chitinophagales bacterium | reverse complement strand
AATCAAAACTTTAATCAAGTAAAAAATTTAAATTAAACGAAATGAACTCAAATTCAATTTGTACCCTTTTTGGAATAGAAAAACCTATAATTCAAGCGGGAATGATATGGTGTAGTGGTTGGAAATTAGCGCATGCGGTGAGCGAAGCTGGAGGATTAGGCATTATTGGTGCTGGATCTATGTATCCCGAGGTATTGAGAGAGCATCTAGCCAAGATGAAAGCGCACACAAATAAGCCTTTTGCAGTCAATCTTCCCTTGTTGTACCCCGATATAGAAAAACATGTGGCGAGTATTATTGAATTTAAAGTTCCAATAGTTTTCACCTCTGCAGGAAATCCAAAAACATGGACTCAAATTCTAAAAAATGAAGGCATAAAAGTAGTTCATGTGGTGAGTAGTGCCAAATTTGCTTTAAAAAGCCAAGAAGCAGGCGTTGATGCAGTGGTAGCCGAAGGATTTGAAGCAGGTGGACACAATGGCCGAGAAGAAACCACCACGCTTTGTTTAATCCCAGCGGTTAGAAAAGCCATTAATATTCCATTAATTGCTGCAGGCGGAATTGGTTGTGGCAAGAGTATGTTGGCGGCTTTTGCATTAGGTGCCGATGCGGTGCAAATAGGTAGTAGATTTGTAGCTTCGCTTGAAAGTAGTGCGCACGATGAATTTAAACATAAAGTAATACAAGCAAAAGAAGGCGATACTAAATTGATGATGAAGCAGTTAACACCCGTAAGATTATTAAAAAATGAGTTTTATAACCAAGTAGAAATTGCCGAATCTAACGGCTCAGATATTGATTCATTAAAAGAATTATTAGGCAAAGGTCGTGCCAAAAAAGGTATGTTTGAAGGCGATATGATTGAAGGCGAACTGGAAATAGGACAAGTTAGTGCCAATTTTGAAAAAATAATGCCTGCAGGTGATATAGTTGCTGAAATTTGGAACGAATTTTTAAATGAGAAAAAACGTCTAGCGGAGCTTTAATATTTCTTCTATTCTTATTACAATCTGTTCTAATTGAATGGAATTGATAATATTTTCATACTCTTTGTTTGCAACTTTTCCATAAACAGATAAAGGCAAATTGGGATATATGTCTAAATTCGGAATTATTTGATTTTCTTGAGGTTGATTATAAGGTTGGAACCCAATGATTGGATGCGTGGCACCCCAAATAGTAAGAGTAGGCACTCCAAATAAAGCTGATATATGGCCATTGGCGCTGTCCATTGACACCATGATATCCAAATTTGAAATCAAAGCACATTCTTCCTCAAAAGTAAATTTAGAAATAGCGTTTTTCACTTTTTCACTATCTTTAAAAAAGCTTTCTATTTGATTTTTTTCATTCTCACCACATCCAAATATCAAAAATTGAATCGATTTATTTGTAGAAAGAATAGCCACCATTTCTTTGATTTTATCTAAAGAATATTCTTTACTTTTATGCTTGGAGAAAGGTGCAATTCCAATAAATTTCCTATCAAAATCGCCTAAAAAAGCAGCGCATTTTTCACTCAATTCAATTTTTTCAAATAGTTGATTTTCAATAATTTCAAATTCATTATCTAAAGTTTTCAATGCATTAAAATAACGATCAAACGTCGTGGGTAATGCCATTCGATTTTTCGATTTATTTTCAATCATTTTTTTCTTTTTGGCTCGTCCTTTTTCAAATGTAAAAACTGGAGTTCCTACCATTTTGAACAATACTTTTAAAACCTTGGTACGAATAACATCATGTAAATCCAACACTGCATCAAATTTCATACCATAAAAAACATGAAATAAATCGAGTAAACCTTTGACTCCTTTATAATCTTCTTTGAAATCAACACCAATAAAATCAACGTTTGGAATGTCTTTGAAAAGAAATGCCAACTTAGGCATAGAAGCTACGGTAAAGTGATATGGTGAAGATGAATTTTGAATAGATTTGAGTAAAGGCAACAGAATAAGAACATCACCTAATGCCGAAAATCGAAGTATCAATATTCTTTTTTGAACCATGCTATTCCGCTTTATTTTTTCGCAATACAGGATTCATTTCCAAATCATTATACATCTTCATTTGACGATATACTTTCATTACTTTTTTACCCGAAGCGATATCTTGTAGCAATTGACCAATTGAAATAATTAAATCGGATTTTTGCATTTCAAGGATTTGTAATTTATCTTTAACTTGAACGAGATAATCTTTTGTAGCATCTTTTCGAGTAAATTCATCTTGCATGTGATATATTTTCAGTGCCAGAATGGACATTCTATCAATAGCCCAAGCAGGACTTTCGGTGTTCCAAGGAGCGTTTGCCAAAGGGATGACAGCGGAATAGGCATAGATAAAAAAGTCATCTATTTGCTCTACTTTATCGGTTCGATCTTGATTCAACGCATCTATTTTTCGTTTAAACAAGATAGCGTCTTCCAATGCAATATTTGGATTTCTAATTTCATCCTCACAATGCCATTGCACGGTATCTATCCAATTTTTGTGATATAAAATATGTTCGAAACTTCCTTTTTCATAAGGATTGATACATTCTTGATCCAAAGTATTATGAATATGGTAATCTTGTACACTTTTTTCAAAAATAGCATAAAAATCCGAAACGTTCATTTTGATTCTTTTTGCAAAAATACTATTTTCAAAAGATTTAGATTGAATTTAATTAAAACCATCCTTTTTTATTACTATCTTTTAATATTTGTTAAAAATTGTTATTGATTAATATTTCCATCTTTTCAGATTTATTAAAAAATAAATAATCCAAAAAGTCTTATTTTTGTATTCTAAAAATCATTCATAAAAATGAAAGAATCTATAGCAAAAATTAATGCTAGTATTGCACCAAAACGTGCTAAAATCATAGCGCATCCGCTCTATCAGGTAATAAAAGATATTGAAGATGTTCGAATTTTTATGAAATATCATGTCTATGCGGTTTGGGATTTTATGTCCTTATTAAAATCGCTCCAGAATATGCTTACGTGTACACAAACTCCTTGGTTTCCAAAAGGAAATCCAGACACGCGTTTTCTTATAAATGAAATCGTAATTGGTGAAGAAAGCGACATAGACGAGGAAGGACAACGAATGAGCCATTTTGAGCTTTATTTGAAAGCAATGAAAAAATGTGGCGTTTCGGTATCCGAAATTGAAGTATTTACTAAAACATTACATGAAACTAGTTCTTTTGAGAAAGCTTTTGAAATTGCTAAAACACCATTAGCTGCTCAAAGATTCGTCAACTATACGTTTGATATTATCAAAACAAATAAAGATTATTTAGTCGCATCCATATTTACTTTTGGACGTGAAGATTTAATTCCGGATATGTTTCTTTCTATCGTTCAGGATTTGGACAAGAAATTGCCCGATACTATTACAACATTCAAATATTATTTGGAACGTCATATAGAAGTAGATGGCGATCATCACAGTCATTTGGCATTGCAGATGGTTGAAAATTTATGCGGCAATGATACTGAAAAATGGAATGAAGTCCTTGATTTCACTATAAAATCCCTAGAAATACGCAAGCAATTATGGGATGGCGTTTATGAAGAAATAATGGCTAAAAATCAATTGAAACATGCTCAATCATAAGATAACCGAAGAAAAGAAAAGTACCTTATTGATTATTCACGGGCTATTTGGGAGCTTGGATAATTGGCAAACGCTTGCCAAAAAATGGAGTGAAGATTTTCGAGTATTATCCATAG
>JBIILY010000154.1:0-4194 GCA_044338225.1 Chitinophagales bacterium | reverse complement strand
TTTTTTAGATGAAATAGGCGAAATGCCTCTAGGTACTCAGGCACGATTACTTCGATTGCTCCAAAATGGCGAGTTTATCAAAGTAGGAAGTAGTACCATTCAAAAAGTGGATGTACGAGTTATAGCGGCTACCAATGTCAATTTGCTAGAACAAGTTCAAAAAGGTAAATTCCGAGAAGATTTATATTATAGGCTCAATACCGTGCCAATAGAAGTACCGCCATTGCGCGACCGTGGTGATGATATTGTATTATTATTCCGAAAATTTTCAGCTGATTTTTGCGAAAAAAACAAAATGCCTCCCATTCGACTTTCCGATGAAGCCAAGGAGGTTTTAACAAATTATCGATGGCCGGGCAATATTCGTCAGCTCAAAAACATTGCCGAACAAGTCAATTTATTGGTGGAAGGCAATATGATATATCCGCAAGATTTGTATCGATTTTTGCCAAATTTTCAAAAATCTATGCATGTTTTGCCCGGAAACAACAATTTTGAAAGCTCACTGGGAAATGAAATTACCCTTAAAATGCTTTTGGAAATAAAACAAGATGTCAACGATATCAAACGAGCTTTTTTGGAATTGACAAAAAAAACCATGGAACAACGAAGCGATTTCAATCCTTATCCCAATGAAATGGATTCGCATATTAAATCCATAGAAAATCAAGTGGGCTATTCGCAACCGCCAGCAATTGTAAGCTATCCTTCCAAAAATACGGTGATAGAAATAGATCATCCACAGCGTAATTTCAAAGAAAAATACTCAAATTTAGAACCCGAAAATCTAAATTTAGCAGAAATGGAAAAAAAATTGATAGTTTTGGCGTTGGAAAGAAACAAAGGAAAGCGAAAATATGCTGCGCAAGAATTGGGCATAAGCGAACGAACTTTGTATCGAAAAATTATTGATTACGACTTGGAAAAATAAGTCCAAAAATGTTAAAAATGCAAAAAAAAATAGGATTTCTATTACTGATTTTTTCACTAAATATATCATGTGGAGTGTATAGTTTTTCGGGAGCCTCTGTGCCGCTCGATGTCAAATCCATGTCCATAGAATACATCACAAACAAAGCGCCAAACTCGTGGAGTTCATTGGATAGAATTTTCAATAACGAATTGAAACAGAAGATGATAAGTGATGCGGGATTGAAGATATTGGACAAAGAAGGCGACTACCAAATCAAGGGATATATTAGCAGCTATACAATAACACCACAAGCGGCTACCAACGGAGAATTTGCCAATACATACAAACTTTCGATATCGGTTCAAATAGAATTTACAGACATCAAAACAGAAAAAAAACTTGCATGGAACGAAAATTTTACTAATTTTGAGGTCTATTCAAATGATATTACAAACGAAGAGGATAGACTTATTACAAGTATAAGTAAAAATATATCAAATCAAATATTTAACAAAATATTTTCAACATGGTAGAGAATATGAAAGTGCCTAATTCTTTGGCAAAATATCTTAGTTGTACGGAAGAGGAATTGAAATCCATGATTTCTAAATTTCCTTTTTTCAATGCACCAAAAATGGCCTTATTGATAAAAAATCATGACCACTTAGATAAAGATTTTTTACATCATGTAGCTTTGACCGCATACGATAGAAAAGTTTTGCAGTCTAATTTGAGCAAAGCGTCTTTTTTTTTGACTTAGAAAAAGATAATTTCATTCAAAGTGCAATTGTATCGAAAAATCCTGATTTTTATAGTACTATAATCACCACTATTTTGAATGTATCAAATGATGCGATACTGTTTCCTCAAATATCCTCTCCTATTGAATCCCTGATGCCAAGAGAACCAAAACCGATAATTTATCCAGCTAATTTTGAGGGAATTCTTCTATCTAATAACGCATTTACATTTCCAAAGGAAGAAATAGAAAAAAAGGAAGAAAATATAGTACAATTACCTACCCAATTCTCACAAAAAGACGATATAGAATTTGGATTTGAAACTCAAAATCATATAGAACAAGAAGATTTACATGGAATAGATATTCAGTTTGAAGATTCAAAAGAAATTTTAGAAGAAATTTTAGCTAATAATGAATTGGCATTGGATGGACATATAGAATTTGAGACACAAAGTAATGCCCAATTAAATAATGATAATGATGCGGATGAAGAACCTCTCATTTTAGAATTTGAGGACGCGATGAAGCTAAATCAAGAAGAAAATATTGAGATAGAAGCAACCGAACCCATTGAATTTGAGGCAATTTCATCTATTCCAGAACAAGAAAAAACTTCTAACGTTTTAGACATTGAATATACGCATCCTGATACGGATACACAAACAGATCAAAAGACTTCTCTTTTTGATGATGAGCGATATAGAGCTAAAATATTAACCGCTATTAAAATGCGAGATTTAAATTTTGAGCCTCAAAAAGTTGCCGATATTACAGGTATTTCAATTGAAGAAATGCAAGAATTTGAACAATATTTAGAAAAAGAAGCTTTAAAAGCATTGAGTAAAAACGCTCAAACTATTGAAGATAAAGACGATAATAATGAAACCGATGCGCTTCAAAAAGAGAAAACATCTTTAGAGCCTATAGATAATATTTATGAGAATGAATTGACGCAAGAAGATATGAATACTGCAAAGGACAGCAGTATGACTGAATCAAACGATACGATTGAAATTTTTATAGAAAATACTACGGAATCTGCATCTCAAAATAATGATTTGAATACAGAAAACATAGACAAACGAGCCTTTTCATCTTGGTTGGACATGTTAAGTCCTACTCAAAAAACATCTGATAAGGAAAAAACCAAAACTCCAGAAACTGAAAAAATAGCTGAATCTCTTCATATAAAAAAACTATTAGAAGTAGAAGATAATTTTCAATTTGAAGGACAACAATATATTTTGGATGAAGGGGAATTTAATGAGCCTTTAAAAAACTATATTCAAGAGCAAATTGAAACGAAAAATACTAAAATAAATCCAGAGGAAACCTACAAGCCAAAATCTATAGATACTATTGATTTTGAAGAAATTATATCCGAAACTTTAGCAAAATTATACCTAAAACAAGGGCACAAAGAAAAGGGAATTCGCATGTACGAGAAATTAATTTTGAAGTTTCCCGAAAAAAGTGTTTATTTTGCATCTGAAATTGAAAAATTAAAATAAAATTATTATTATGTTTGTTGCATTAGGAATTGTTATTATTATCATTTGTATTCTTTTATCATTTATCGTGTTGATTCAGAATCCAAAAGGTGGTGGAGTAAGTGCTGCTTTTGGTGGCGTGAGCAATCAAATATTAGGTGCTGGTCGCTCTACGGATGTTGTTGAAAAATTTACTTGGGGATTTGCTATAGCTTTATTAGTATTGAGTTTAGGCTCTGTAATGGTATTGCCAGAAGGAAAAATAGTTTCTAAAGAAGTAGAATTATCAGACGCTGAAAAAGCGTTGAAAGAAAATGGTATGCCTACATCTGCTATGCCTACAGCAGCTCCTGTTGCACCTGTTGCGCCAGCACCTGTTGCGCCAGCACAAAATAGTGCTCCTGTTCAAAAATAAGCTACAATTTAAAAATATCAAAAGGGAAATACAAGAGATTGTGTTTCCCTTTTTTTTTGAACAATTAGCTATGCAAAGTTATTGATTCTTATTCATTTTTTTGTATCTTTGCCTAAAATCTATGACTTATGCAAAAATTTATTATTATTATTTCTTTTGTGTTTTTATCATCATGTGGAACTGATGAGTTATTTCAGCCCGATTATTTCATCTTTGGCAAATATAATTTTTCTTGTACTAAAGATTGCTCCAAGTTTGTGAAGCACGAAAACTTCAATCTATACCAAGATAATGTCATCTATTTATCCGAAGAACTTACCTTTAGCAGTGCTTCGATACCTCTTTCGCAAGTTACAAGAGTTAGGTGGCTCGAAAATAATATTCCCACTTATTTAAAAAATTATTCTGCTCAAGATGTAGGATGTCCTAATTGTGCAAAAGACGATGCACTATACATAGAAACGCGAAAAAGTGGTGTAATACGAAAATGGCGCATAGAACCCAATATATCAAAGATAAATGACGCCTCTACCCTAAAATATATTGATAGTCTGGATGTAATTATTCAAGCAATTTAGATTCTATTTTCATTACCTTTCAATAATTTAAAAACTATAGAATCCTCATTATCCGT
>JBIILY010000152.1:0-4209 GCA_044338225.1 Chitinophagales bacterium | reverse complement strand
AGGGCTAATTACGTCTTGTGGAAAAGGCGGCGGAGGCGGATCTTTTAAAGGTCAATTAACGGGAACTTCAGGAAGACCTGTATGGAGAGAATCGGTACCTTATGGTATGGTTACTGTTCCAAGTGGTACTCTCACATTGGGATTAAGTGACCAAGATGTGACTTTTGAGTTGACAGCAAGACCAAAACAAGTATCTATTCATAGCTTTTATATGGATGCGACGGAAATCACAAATAATGAATATCGTCAATTTATAGATTATGTAAAGGATTCTTTGGCTCATACAATTTTAGAGCATTTTGTAGAAACTAATGCAGATGCAGAAATTGTTTCAGGCACTCAGCCAATTGATTGGAAGAAAAAAATTGATTATAAAAACCCCGAGGTTATGAATCAATTAAATGCTATGTATTTATCTCCAGACCAATGGATCAATGGTAAAAAAGAAATTGATATTGCTAAGTTAGTATACAAATATGACTATATGAAGTATAAGCAAGCAGCTTTTGCTAAGTTTAATAGAAATAAAGACAGAAAGCAATATATCAAACCAGAAATAGTTGATGTATATCCTGATACTATGGTTTGGGTTAGGGATTTTACATATTCATATAATGAGCCAATGACGCGTCAATATTTTTCTCACCCTGCTTTCGATGATTATCCAGTTGTAGGGGTAAGATGGGATCAAGCTAATGCATTCTCTCATTGGAGAACTCGTTTCTTAGAAGATTATTTAACTTCTAAGAAAAAAACAATGATTGATCCATTTAGATTGCCAAGTGAGCATGAGTGGGAGTATGCTGCCAGAGGTGGAAAGAAAAGTGCTCCATATCCTTGGGGAGGTCCTTATACAAGAAATCAAAAAGGTTGTTTGATGGCAAACTTTAAGCCAGTAAGAGGAAATTACCAAGATGATGGAGGATTCTATACGGTAAGAACAGATTCTTATTTTCCTAATGATTATGGATTATATAATATGGCTGGAAACGTAGCAGAATGGACCTCATCCGCTTTTTATGAAAATTCTTATACTTTTGTTCATGATATGAATCCAGATATGAAATACGATCATAATAAATTGGATAATGAAACTATGAAACGTAAAGTATTGAGAGGTGGAAGCTGGAAAGATGTAGCTTTCTTAATTCAAAATGGAACAAGAAGCTATGAATATGCAGATTCTTCTAAGTCTTATATTGGCTTTAGATGTGTAACTTCAGCTTTAAAATAAAATAATAATAATAAACGTAAACTAAATCAAATAATTTTAAAAAAAATTAATTATGGCAAAAAAAGTAGGTGGATTCAAAAAAATCATGTCAATTTCTTATGGTTTGGGAGCTGCAGTGGTTATTCTTGGTGCATTGTTTAAAATCTTGCACTTACCTGGAGCAAATGAAATGCTTATTGCAGGAATGGGAACAGAGGTTTTAATTTTCGTTGTGTCAGCTTTTGACCCTGTATATGAAGAGTATCAATGGGAGAGAGTATATCCAGAATTGTTTGATGAGAGTGAAATAGCGGTTTCTAAAGGCAGAAGTGAAGGTGGATCTATAGGTGGAGGATCTGTAGGTATGATTGGCGGTGGAGGATATAGTGCTGATAAATCCGTTGCTTTAGCATTGGACAACGCATTATCAAAAGCGAATATTGAAACAGGTATGATTGAAAGACTTGGTGAAAACTTAGGTAAATTAAGTGCTAATATTGAAAGTATGAATGGTGTAGCAGATGTTGCTGCTAGTACTGCCGATTATTCAAATGCTGCCAAAAATGCTGCAGTTTCATTAAATACATTAAAATCTACTTTTGAAGAAAGTGCGGAAGCAGCAAAAGGTTTAGCTTTAGCTACTAATGGTACTCAAGAATATCAAGTTCAAATTCAACAAATTACAAAAAATCTTCAACAATTAAATTCTATATACCAAATAGAGTTGCAAGATGCAAATAACCATTTGAAAAATTTGAATAAATTTGTAGGGAATTTATCAGAAGCTATGGCTAATTTAGAGTCTACCAAAAATGATGCCCAAATGTTGAAAGACAATATGGGGAATTTGTCTAAAAGCTTAGGTTCATTGAATTCAATATACGGAGGTATGTTGACAGCGATGAGAACAGCATAAGATTAAATTGTAAATTAAGGTAGGAATATTTTTGAATATTATAAAATTAAAATAAGAAATGGCATCAGGTAAAATATCACCTAGGCAGAAGATGATCAATATGATGTATCTCGTATTGACAGCTATGCTCGCAATGAACGTATCTTCAGAGATTTTGAATGCATTTAAGACCGTAAATAAAAGTTTGGATAAAACAAATCAAATTTTAAGTCAGAAAAATAAAAGTATATATGATGCTTTTATTGATGCATTGAATGATCCTCAGCAAAAACAAAAGGCGGCAATTTGGAAACCAAAGGCTGATCAAGTTAAAGAAATTTCGAGTAAAATTTTCAATGAGATTGAAGATTATAAAACCAAAATTATGAAAAATTCTGGTTTAAAAATTGAAAATGGGGAACAGGTATATAAATTTGACGACTTGGATCAGGCAGAAATACTTTTTTCCGAAAAGGGAGAAGGAAAAAAATTATATGATAAAATGGTTCAATATAAAAAAGACCTTATAAATATAGTTAAAAATTCACCAGAAGGAGCAGATGAAATTATTTTAGCTCAGTTGAACGCACTTGAAAAGTCATTGCCAATTGATTTGAATGTTCCAACAGGAAAAACAGAAAGTGGCAATTCATATACTAATGATTATAAAGGGTGGACAACAAGCAATTTTCATAAAACACCTTCTGTAGCTGCTATAACAATTTTATCAAAATTACAAAATGACATTAAAAATTCTGAAGCTCAAATGGCAGATTTTTGTATATCTCAGTTAGGTAAAGTTAAATTAGTTTATGATAAGTTTGCTGCTGTAGCTGCGGCTAATACCACATACTGTATGCCTGGCGATGCTATAGAAGTATCTGCTGGAGTGGGGGCGTTTAATGATCAAGCTAAACCTATCATTAATATTAATGGCTCAAATATACCATTAAATGCAGAAGGTATGGCTGTTTGGAAATCGACTGCTGCTGGAGCTTCTGGAGAAAGACAGATACCAGTAAAAATTCAATATACAACACCTGATGGAAAAGTTGAAAGTAAGTCAATGTCCTTAAAATATACTATCGGTACTCCTGCTGGTTCGGCTTTGATGTTGGATAAAATGAATGTGTTCTACATTGGTTTAGATAATCCTGTAACTGTCTCTTCAGGAACTGGTGATGAAAGAACTAAGTTGACTTATTCTGGTGGTGGAATCACAATGAATAAAGTTGCTCCCGGAAAATATAATGTTAGAGTTACTACGATAGGAGAAGCTAACGTATCTATAAATTCTGATGGTAAACAAACCGCTTTCAAATTTAGAGTTAAAAGAGTACCAGATCCAATTGCAACATTGGGTGGAACTATTACTACTCAAAAAGTACCAAGTGGTACCATGAAAGCACAACAAGGAGTTATGGCTGTTTTGCAAAACTTTGACTTTGAAGCTAAGTTTGAAGTAGTGAGCTATGAGTTTAGTTATGTACCAAAAGGTGGAGACGTTTTATCTGGTTCTGTTAATGGAGCGGTTTTTAATGGTGCTTTGAATGGATATAAAAACTCTTGTAAAAAAGGCGATGTATTCCAATTTGAGAATGTGAAAGTTAAAGGTCCAGATGGACAAGTAAGAAAAATACCTGGATTAGGTGTTACAATAATTTAATCATACTAAAATATAAAGTTATGAAAAAGTATTTTTTAATTTTAAGTTTATTTTCAGTTTCTTTTGCTTTTGCACAAGATAATTTGGAAGAAGTTGAAGAGAAACTAGATGGTGCTTATGAAAAAGTAACCTTAAAAGAAAGAGAAATCATTCCTTACGATCATGTTCGTGAAGCTGATGTTATCTGGAGTAAACGTATTTGGAGAGTAATTGATTGTAAAGAAAAAGTAAACTTACCTTTTGTACATCCAAAAATGGGTTTGGTAAAAGTTGTACACGATGCAGCCAAAAAAGGTGAATTACAAGTTTACAATCCAGGTGAAATTGGTGAAACATTTAAAGAGACGATTTCAACGCAAGAAGTTCAAAATATTGGTGTAAGAAATGATACTATTTCTAGAATTAATATAGAATCAGGATTGGAAGAGCGTGTTG
>JBIILY010000151.1:0-4249 GCA_044338225.1 Chitinophagales bacterium | reverse complement strand
AGGCGGTTCTATCAATACTTGTTGAAACCTTCTAGCCAAAGCACCATCTTTTTCTACATATTGTCTATATTCATCCAAAGTAGACGCACCAATCACTTGCAAATCGCCTCTAGCCAATGCGGGTTTGAATAGATTGGATGCATCCAAGCTTCCCGAGCTACCTCCAGCACCTACAATCGTATGAATTTCATCTATAAATAAAATGACATCTTTGTTTTTTTCTAGTTCGTTCATAATCGCTTTTACTCGCTCTTCAAACTGGCCTCTGTACTTTGTTCCAGCCACTAATGCAGCCATATCAAGCATGACTAGCCTTTTGTCAAATAAAATACGAGAAACTTGTTTATTTACAATTCGCAAAGCCAATCCTTCTACGATAGCCGTTTTTCCCACACCTGGCTCTCCAATCAAAATAGGATTATTCTTTTTTCTTCGGCTCAAAATCTGCGATACACGCTCTATTTCCTCTTCTCTACCTACAATGGGGTCCAAATGTCCATCAACTGCCATACGAGTTACATCTCTTCCAAATCCATCTAAAACAGGTGTTTTGGATTTTGTATTCGGTTTTTGCTTGATGGGTGGTGTTTGACTGCCCATCATATCTTCCCAAGAATCATCCTCCTCAAACATCGATTTGGGCGCATAGTTCAAGGATGCTTCAAAATGATCTCTGAACAATTTTTCATCTACATCAAAATCGCGCAAAGAATGCGTAACCATATTATCTTTTGATTTCAATATCGCCAACATCAAATGTTCGGTATTGATAAATTCACTTTTGTATTTTTTAGCCTCCAACACACTCAATTTCAAGATATTTTCCGCTTGTCTTGTCAATGGATAATCTCCTTTTGACTTCAACTGCAAAGGTTCTCTCAATTTGATTTTACTTTCTAATTTCTCCTTCAATACATCCAATTCTACATTGAGTTCATTCAATGTCTGAACCACCATATCTTCTGATTCTCTAATGATACTCAAAAAGAAATGTTCCGCTCCCACCGTATCATGATTGAGCCTTTTGGCTTCATCTTTACTGAACTTCAAAATCTCCTTTACTCTTTCCGAAAAATTAGCTTCCATTCTTATTTATTAATAATTTAATTGTTGCAAATATATTCATACAAATTTCAAACCATTCTATGGACTTTCAACATTTATTATTAAATAGTTATCGGTTTGTCCTAAAATACTTCTTTTTATTGTAATTTTTAACATATCACTGACATTCTGTCATTTTTAAATACAATTTATCTATCCAAAAAAGTAGACAACTCTTTTTTTAAATAAAAATAAAAGTAGAAAAAGTACTTTTGTAATAATAAATAACTCAAGATGTCTGAACTTATATATAGCGAAAAACAAACTTATCGAAATTCTATCATGATATGGGTTCCTTTGGGAGTTTTATTCTTTTTTATATATAGTTTTTATCGTCAGTATTTTCTTCATCTTCCATTTGGAAATCATCCAATGAGCGACACAGGTTTTATTTTTGTACTCATTGGATTCATATTGTTTTTTGTCTTTTTTCTTTCAATTACTCTTGAGACAAAAATCAATGAGAAAGGAATATCCGTTAGATTCTTCCCCATACAACTCAATCCTACGTTTTATAATTGGGATGAATTAACAAAAGTAGAAGTTGTAAGATACAACCCCATTCTTGAATATGGCGGCTGGGGTTACAGAGGATTTAAAAACAGCTACAAAAGAGCTCTAAATATTAGCGGAAATAAAGGTATAAAAATATACTTTTTTGATAGAAAATCGCTTTTAGTTGGGACCCAAAAATCAGACGATTTAAAGTTTATTTTATCAAAAATTGAAAAAATTAATACGAAATTTTCATATTGAAAACTAATAGATTAGTTAGGTATTCTTACTTTTTTAACATTTTTTAAATGCAGGACTATTCAAATTTTATATACCTTTGGGAACTGAAAAAACAGCGATAAAGTAATTTGCTAAATCGATAATTTTCAGAAAAAAAAGATATGTATAATAAGTTGTTTTCATTTTTTTTGTTTTTTATAACAAACATTGCTTTTGGGCAAAGTTATGTTGAAAAATTCAATATGCTTTTGAAAGACAATGACAGTATCCAAATCACCAACTTATTGAAAGACTGGGAAGTCAATGCTCCACAAGATCCTGAATATTATATTTCTGCATTTAATTTTTATTATTCCAATTGTAAGCAAGAAGAGGTTTATAAAAAAAACACAAGTACCCTTTCCAACCACTTTAATCATCATACCACAAATCAAATTCGTATCATTTGTACCAATATTGAATTTTTTCAGTTGGCTATCAATACCATTGAAAACGGCATTGAACGATTTCCAAATCGTTTGGATTTTAGATTTGGAAAATGCTTTGCATTAAAAGAATTTGAATTATACAAACCCCTTACAGAAGAATTAATCAAAACGATACATTATTCAGCAACCAATAAAAACAATTGGTTTTGGTTTGAAAATAAAACTGTGGATAGTCCCGAAAACTTTTTATTAGAAGCCATACAATCTTATATGATCAAATTATATTCATCTGAAGATATAGGATTATTGACGAATATGAAGCTCATAGGTGAAAGTGCATTGAAATATTACCCCAACAATGTTCCCATCATGTCTAGTACAGCAGTAGCTTATATGCTTACTCAAGATTATGATAAATCTATTTCGTATCTAAAAAAAGCCGAAGCGCTCAATCCAAAAGATTTGATTGTCATCAACAATTTGGCGCATGGATATAAACTCAAAGGAGATAAACCTGCAGCACTCAAATATTACATGTTGAGCGAATTTTTAAGCGATGATAAATCAAAAACCTACGCTCAGGAAGAAATCAAGAAATTGACCAAAGAATAATCATTCCTTTTCCACATAGTCTTAATAGTGTTTTGAACTTTTTGAAATAAAAAAGTTTATGTTTGCAAAAAAATTTTATAAAATGAATATTGTAGCAAAAATTACTGAAATTATGCCAAAAGTAACTGGCGAAGGGAAAAATGGTACTTGGCAAAAACAAGACTTTGTGGTAGAAACCGATGGACAATATCCTCAAAATATATGCTTTACTGTATGGGGTGATAAAATAGACGTTTCAAGATTTGAAATTGGTACCCGATATTCAGTAGATTTTGACGCTTCAAGCCGAAGATACAACGACCGATGGTTTACAGAATTAAAAGCGTGGAAAGTAGCCAAAGAACAAGGAAATGCTGAAAACGGAGGCGGTGCGCCAATGACCGAAAATGATTTTCCTCCTGTAGAACATTCGGATGATCTTCCTTTCTAAAAAAAGTAGGATTATGTTAAATGTTCTTTGTATATCAAAAATTATACTTATTTTTGCATAAAGAACCTAAATGAAGTTGTTTACTTCCCTTTTTTTATTATCAATATTAGCATTGCCTTTATCCATAAAGACGTATTTGTATATTGACTATACTATCAATAAGGAAGAAATAACCCAAAAATACTGTGAAAACAAAGACAAACCCGAAATGGAATGTAACGGCTGTTGTCATTTGAAAAAAGAATTGAACAAAGTAGAAAAAGCCGAAGAGTCTGAAAACAGTTCATTTCCAATTTCCAAAATCTCAAAACAAGAAATCCAACCCTTTTTGATACATTGTATTCAAAAAATTTCATTTTCTTTGAATGATTATACGTTTAATTCCAAAAATTTTGGAACGTATTCAAACTTGTATTCATTCCTATTTTTCGTCAAGGATAATAAACCTCCCATTTCTATTTTTTAATTTTATTTTGAACTAATACCTTGAAAAACAAGGTACATCTATCATTTTAACTTTAAAAAATGAAATTATTCATATTTATGTGTTGCATTTCTATAAATGTATATGCGTGTGATATATGTGGATGTAGTTCTAGTCTTAATTTTAATAGCATAACTCCTGGATACAATAATAGTATAATTGGAACTCGATATAGTAGAAATATCTTTGAGTCCACGCACCCAGGCGAAACTACGTTGAGCAAAGACAACTACAACACATTTGAACTTTTTGGAAGAATTACTTTATTAAAAAAATTTCAAATTTTGGGAAATATTCCTTTTCATTTATACAATAGTGTAGAAGAAAATTTGGAAATTGATATAAAAGAGTTTGGAGATGCTTCATTACTTGTCAATCGTATTTTGATTGATAATAGCGATAGTATACGAAAGCTCAAATTCTTTTCATCAATAGGTTTAGGAACAAAATTTCCCA
>JBIILY010000150.1:0-4276 GCA_044338225.1 Chitinophagales bacterium | reverse complement strand
TTATAAAAATGTTTAAAACTAAAAAAAGCCTCTGAGAAATTAAATAATAAAAGCCTCTTTGAATTTCAAAGAGGCTTTTATGTGTGGTGTGGGCCGGGATCGAACCGGCGACACAAGGATTTTCAGTCCTTTGCTCTACCAACTGAGCTACCGCACCATCTCAAAAATTGAGAGTGCAAATATAAACGTATTTTTTTAAAACCAACTTATTTTTTTATCACAGGCATCAATATCTCCACAGAATCTTTCAATGAAGTAATCTTGGTGTCTCTTATCCATGGGTTTAGATATTTTAAGGCCTTAAAGGTCGTACCTCTATTTTTTGCAAAAGTCACTAAATCATTATTGGGTAAATACAACATTACTTTTTCGGTCTCCACCACTGGATATAAATCTTCTTTCCCATAATAATAGCCATATTGAGAAGGATTTTTATGAATTTCCTTGAGTGCTACTATTCTAAAGACATATCGGGCGGTTTCTTGATTGAGCCAAAGATTAAAATAACTCGACTCTTTCTGCTCATTCATTTTTCGGAGAACTCCTGCAGTTCCCATATTATAACCAGCCGCTACGCCACACCAAGTACTAATTTGATTTTTACCTTCCAACAAATACATACAAGCGGCACGTGTTGCTTTTTCTATATGATATCGTTCGTCTATTTCATCATTCACCACCAAGCCATAATTAGATGCCGTTCCTTTCATAAATTGCCATTTGCCCGCTGCACCTGCATTGGAAGTAACATCGCGCATACCACTTTCCGCTAAGGCCAAATATTTAAAATCATCTGGCACACCATATTCTTTTAGAATGGACTCTATTTGAGGGAAATATTTATCAGCCAATTTCAAATTTAAGAGCATATTGCTCTGCCAATAGGTATTGACAAGTAGTTCTCTATCCATACGCTCATAAACGTCTGGGTCTTCCATTGGAATTCTTTCTCCTGCAAAACTAAACTCTACATTTCTGCAAGTAGGTATAATTACTTGTTTAATGCATTTATTTACCTCATCTTTGGAAGAAAACCCAAAAGCTAAAACAATAGCACAGATAAGATTTAAGACGAATAGCCATTTAACATATTTGATAGGAAGAATTTGACGCATTATGAATTATTTTATGCAATAATAATCCATAAATGAAAAACTTTTATCTATTTTTTTAATGAATAAAAATACTCTAAAAAAGTTTCAAACATTAATAGAACACAAGCAAAATATAAAATATTGATTTTCAAATGTTTTAACTATTCAAATGACAAAAAAATTGTTAATTATTCAAGAAATTGTTTAAAAATGTTTTTTTTTCTATTCCACGCAAAAAAATAATATAATTTCGCAACGTTAATATAACAAATTAAAATAAAAATTATGTCCTCCAATTATAAATTTAGAAGTCTTAAAATTTATACCTCCAATGAGTGGCTATACGAAAGCAAAAAGTATAGGCAGGTATTTGATGCTGGAGAAATTAGGCATATCTACGTAGAACTTGCATTTTTCAATAAAAAATTTGATGAGCAAGAATGGAACACCAATATCAACTTAAAAGCATTTTCTATTACGAATACTCGAACAGAATTGTGCAATATCCATGTAAATAGAACTATCAAACCCGACGAAAATATTGTTTATGTTCGAGAAGGATGGGGGCAAGAGCCCATAGGTTCTTATTGGAAAGAAGGCGAATATTTGTGGGAAGCATATATCGATGATGAAATGGTCTCAAGTAGCTATTTCTATGTGTATGATGTAGGAGTAGTGACGCCACAAGAAAATAATTATTTCTTTATCTCCGATGCCAATTTATATGAAGGCCCCGATGTGAACTTACCCATTCACGAACGCAAATATTTAGTAGAATTTGACTATAAAAACACACGTTTTGTTTGGGTAGAATGTGAAATAGAAAATTTACTTCAAAAAGACTGGATGTGCGAGCTTCAATTCAATTTTTATAACGATGCACACCAGCTCAAAGGCTCAAGTACTCGCATGGGACGTGTAAATGCAGCGGGAAATCTTATTATGGAGACTGGCTGGGGAAGTGACAGCAAAGGAACTTGGTTTGAAGATGATTTTACTGTCGAAATCCTCTTTATGGATACACTCATAGCGGTAATTCCATTCAAAATGGGCGAAAACATGATTGAAGGAGAGTCCAATTTAATTACAGCAAACTCTGAAATGTTCCATGAATTGCCTGCCATTCACAATCCTATTCCTGAAGCAGACGCCAAATCTTTGGATGAATTGATCAGTGAAATGGACAACTTGATAGGACTTGAAAATGTGAAACAAGAAGTAAAAGATTACGTTCAATATCTCAATTTCTTATTACTTCGAAAAGAAAAAGGATACGACGACAATTCTAATATCAGTCTTCATTCTGTATTTATGGGAAATCCAGGTACAGGAAAAACGACAGTTGCCCGATTATTGGGCAAAATATTCCACAAAATGGGATTTTTGAGCAAAGGACATATTCATGAAGTGGACAGAGCAGACTTAGTGGCGGAATATATAGGTCAAACCGCACCCAAAGTAAAAGAAGCTATAGACAACGCACGAGGCGGTATTTTATTCATAGACGAAGCCTATGCGCTCTATCGTTCGGGAGAAGACAGCAAAGACTTTGGAAGAGAGGTAATCGAAATTGTGCTTAAAGAAATGAGCGATGGCAAAGGCGATTTGGCGGTATTTGTAGCTGGATATCCAAAAGAAATGGAAGTGTTTTTAGATTCCAATCCTGGTCTAAAATCTCGATTTAGTCATTATTATAATTTCAACGACTATACACCTCAAGAATTGGATGAGATAGCACATCTGGAATTCAATAAGCATAAATTGAACATAACCAATGAAGGAAAAAATTTACTTTCCAAAAAATTGGTGGATGCTTATAGAAGCCGTACGCATTCTTTTGGAAATGCAAGAGAAGTCATTCGAATCGTAAATGAAGCTAAAATGAATATGGGACTTCGTTTAATGAAAGATGAAAATGTGAAAGAATTGCCTGCAGAAAAATTTAGCGAAATCATCGAGGACGATATTCGCGAAGTATTTGAGGATAGCAAAAAGAAAAAACCACATATTCCAGTAGATCAAGATTTGCTAAAAGAAAGCTTGGCAGAATTGGATGCGTTGACAGGACTAGCCAATGTGAAAAAAGAGGTCAACGATCTAATAAAACTAGTAAGATACTACCAAGAAGAAGGAAAAGATGTATTAAATAAATTCTCCTTACACTCTGTATTTACCGGAAATCCCGGAACTGGAAAAACCACGGTTGCCCGAATTGTAGCCAAAATTTTCAAAGCATTGGGCATCCTCGAGCGTGGCGATATTGTAGAATGCGATAGAGAAAAATTGGTAGGTGCTTTTGTTGGTCAAACGGCGATTAAAACCAATGAAATGATAGACAAAGCTAAAGGTGGCGTATTATTTATAGACGAGGCTTATGCACTATCTTCGGGCAGTCCTGGCGATTTTGGACATGAGGCTATCGATACCATTTTGAAACGCATGGAAGATATGCGTGGCGAATTGATAGTAATTGTAGCGGGCTATACCGATAGAATGCAAACATTCCTTGAAAGTAATCCTGGTTTACGTTCTCGTTTTGACAGAAAATTTGAATTTGAAGACTATTCAGGCGAAGAATTGATGAAAATTTTTGGAGAAATGCTCAAAAGCGAAGAGCTCACAATGGATAAGAAATCTACAGAATTTATGGAGCCTTATTTTAAGGAATTGGTTCGACAAAAATCTAAATATTTTGGAAATGCTCGTGCTGTGAGAAAAATCATGGAAACCGCTGTCAAAAACCAACATTTAAGATTAGCTGAAATGCCCCTTGAAAAACGTACAGACAAAATGCGAAAAACATTGACCCTAGAAGATGTGAAGCATTTTGACCCTACAAAAGACGAGTTTTTGGAAAGCGGAAAAGGCGTAAGAATAGGTTTTTAAACATAAAAGAAAAACAATGCATATACAAATGGTAGACACCAAGACACAGTTCTTGGAAATTAAAGACGAAATATACCGTGGATTTGAAGAAGTATTTGAGTCCGCTGCCTACATTAATGGAAAACAAGTAAAAGAATTTGCCCAAAACCTAAAAGAGTTTACTGGTGCAAAATACACCATTCCTTGTGCCAATGGTACCGATGCTATCCAAATAGCATTGATGGCATTGGGTCTTCAGCCGGGCGATGAAGTTATCGTACCTACTTGGACGTATGTGGCTACGGCCGAAGTCATTG
>JBIILY010000149.1:0-4293 GCA_044338225.1 Chitinophagales bacterium | reverse complement strand
CAAAAAAAGTACAAAAAACCAATTTCGCCTACGGAAACTTATCTTTGGGATAATGGAATAACACAAAAAGATAGAAACTTTTTATTAAGTGGTGTTTATAAAGTAAAAATGAGTCAAGATATCTGTATGGATTCTGCAGAAATCACTACAAAAAATGCAGAACCTTTTTATTCAAAAACGAATGCGGAAATAGTTTCTTGCAAACAAGTAATATACTTAGGTAGAACATTCAAAAACGATACCTTAATTCTTGATACGTTTAAAACGCACGTTGGAAATTGTGACTCTATAGAAATTAGACAAAAAATTAGATTTATTGCGCCTAAAAATGACACCACAATAGCAATACTTGGGTGCAATTCTTTTGAATATAAAAATGTAACGTATTATTCAGACACTTTTGTAGCTTTTTTAATTTCGGCTTCGAATGGCTGTGACAGTATTCTTAGATATCAACCTATAAAAATCTTTAAAACTACTATTTTAAAAGATACGATAAAAATGGAGTGCGATTCTGTTTATTATGACTCACAATATTTCAAAAAAGATACAAGCTTTACAGTATCTAATGCATTCAAAAACTTTGGAACATGTGATAGTACTATTCAAAAGGTTAAATTAACTGTTTTTTCAAAGTCTTTTCTTGAAATTATAGATTCACCCAAAACTACACAATATATTGGAAATTCTATCAAACTTTCTAGCAATTTGGATGCTAAAAAATACAATTGGAATTGGCAAAATGATTCTACACGAAGCATTTCCTTCTTATTGGACAAAGAACTTGATATTTGGTTAAAAACCATAGACAGCAATAATTGTATTTCAAACGCTACTTTTAAAATTTCCCCAAAAGAAAAAGAGCGATTTTTTGCGCTACCTACTGCATTTTCTCCCAACGGGGATTTTAGAAATGATATTTTCAAACCTGAATTCCAAAAAACGATTGAAATCATTTCTATGACGGTATTTAATCGAATTGGAGAAATGGTCTATTATGGATTGGGCGACCAAGTAGGCTGGGACGGAAGATACAAAGGAGAACTCCAGCAAAATGGAAGCTATTTATGTACCGTAATTTATCGCAAAGAGGGTGTTTTGAAGAAATATACGAGTACGTTTGACTTATTGAGGTAATGTCATTTCACCCGCAATTTCTGCAGGAACAAACATTGAAACATCCCCTTTTCCCAAAATAATTTCACGCACAATGGTAGATGAAATAGAAGAATATTCAGGAGGAGACAACATAAGAATGGTTTCAAGATTGGTATTCATACTGTGATTGAGGTGCGCAATGGTTTTTTCATATTCAAAATCCGCTGCAGAACGAATGCCTCTCAATATATAATCGGCACCTCTTTCCTTACAATAATTAATGGTCAAACCATGATAATGTGCCACTTCTATATTTTTATAATCCTTAAAAACTTTTTCTATCCATGCCATTCTTTGTTCAAGAGGGAACAAATACTTTTTTTGAGTATTGACACCTATAGCTATGATAATTTTATCAAACAAAGGAATACTTCTTTTGACAATATCTACATGTCCTATTGTAATGGGGTCAAATGATCCTGGAAAAACAGCAATTTTCATCTTTATAAATTATTAAAAATTATCATTATATATCAATTTCACAATTAATATTGGTCTTTTCTACATTATTTAATACAAAAATAACATTTTTATTCATTTTTAATGGATTATTTAAAAAAAAGTACTCAATTTTGCACCTTCAAAAATTTTAACTTTAAATTTATACCAAATGAAAATTACAGTAGTAGGCGCAGGAGCAGTAGGAGCTACATGTGCCGATAATATTATCCGAAAAGAACTATGCGAGGATTTGGTTTTATTGGACATCAAAGAAGGATTTGCAGAAGGTAAAGCATTGGATATGACTCAAACTGCTTCACTTCTTGGATTTGACACCAAAGTAACTGGTAGCACCAATGATTATTCAAAAACTGCTGGAAGTAGTGTAGTTGTAATTACTTCAGGTATTCCAAGAAAACCGGGGATGACTCGTGAAGAATTGATTGGTATCAATGCAGGCATTGTAAAAGGAGTTTGCGAAAATATATTGAAGCATTCTCCTGAAGCTATTATTGTAGTAATTTCAAATCCAATGGACACCATGACTTATTTGGCATTGCAGTCTACAGGATTACCAAAAAATAGAATTATAGGAATGGGTGGAATCTTGGATAGCAGCCGTTTCAAAACATATTTACAAATGGCGATGGGATGCTCTCAGCATGACCTACAAGCTACTGTTATAGGTGGTCATGGCGATACAACTATGATTCCTTTAACTCGTTTGGCTACATGCCAAGGAGTACCTGTTTCCAAAACACTTTCTGCAGAAACGTTGTCTAAAGTAGCTGCTGACACCATGGTTGGTGGCGCTACATTGACTGCATTATTAGGAACTTCTGCTTGGTATGCTCCGGGTGCGGCAGGTGCGGCATTGGTAGAATCCATTGTAAGAGATGAAAAAAGAGTATTCCCTTGTTGTGTAAAATTGGATGGAGAATACGGACAAAATGATATTTGTCTTGGCGTTCCAGTTGTGATTGGAAAAAATGGATGGGAAAAAATCGTAGAATTGGATTTGAACGATGATGAAAAAGCATTATTTGTAAAAAGTGCTGATGCTGTTAGAAATATGAACAGCGTATTGGCTACTTTAAGTATCTAATTTAAAAATACACATTTAAATTAAATCAGCTGGCTTTTTTGAAGGCCAGCTTTTTTATGTTTCAAACTTAAATTTAATATTATATTTGTAAAAAAATAACTCATGATTCCAAAAAAATACAGATGGATTGTTTCTTCAATTTTATTTTCAATTTTCATGTTTGTCAGCATGCAAATTGTTTTCCCAAAGATGAATAATCAACCCATAGATTATAGCGACATGCCCTCAAAAGCATTATTATACAGCTTGTTAGGATTAGCCTACGGACTTATTTTACGATTTATATACGAAAGAAAAAAGCCAGCGGATAATGAATAAAAATCACTGGATTGTACAAGGACTTTTTCACGGTCTCTTGATGTTTTTAGCTATGGGTGTACTCATTCCTTTGGCTAGTGGAGAATCCTTGACAAGTATAGCATTAGCCAAAAAACTAGGATTTTGGCTCATTGCAGGTTTTGTATATTCTTTATTGCTCAAATTATATAGAAAAAAATAGTGAAAATCGCAATTGTTGGGGGAGGCGCTTCGGGTGTATTCTGTGGTATTAAATTGGCAGAAAACAAAAATGCAACCATTCATATTTATGAAAAAAGCAGTGAACTGCTCAAAAAAGTAAAAATTAGCGGTGGCGGACGTTGCAATGTTACTCATCAATATATCTCACCCGCACAGTTTACCAAAAACTATCCTAGAGGAGCCAAAATTCAAAAAAACAATTTTGATATTTTCTCTCCAAATGATCTCGTTTATTGGTTTCAAAAAAGAGGAATAGCCCTCAAAATAGAAAAAGATGGCCGTATTTTCCCTACAACCAACTCTTCGCAAACGATTATCGATTGCTTTCAAAAAGAATTAAACAAACCCAATATTGAAATATTCCTGAATACCGAAATTCAAGACATCTCTCAAATCTCAAATTCATATCAACTAACTACAAATTCCCAAACCCTTCAATACGACTTTGTAGTAATAGCTATTGGTGGTGCACAAAAAGCACGTGAACTCAATTGTTTTAATCAATCGCTTCCTCATACCACCATTGCTCCCGTTCCTTCTCTATTTACTTTTAAAATAGACGACAAAGAACTCACACAATTGATGGGACTATCCGTGCAGAATGCACAAATCAAGATTATAACAAGCGCTTTCAAAGAAATAGGACCTTTGTTAATTACGCACTGGGGACTCAGTGGGCCAGCCATACTCAAACTTTCTGCTTGGGGGGCCTTTTTCCTACATGAAAAAAAATATCAATTTGAAATATCCGTAAATTGGTTAGGAGACGAAAAAGAACTAGACGTTCAAAAACGCATTGAAACCAACAAAAAACTTCATGGGGGTGCTTTGGTCAGTAATTTTAAGCCCGAATCAATTCCCAGTAGACTTTGGGACTATTTTCTAAATAAAGCTGAAATAGGAAACTCCAAAAAATGGCGCGATTTGAGCAAAAAAGATGAAAACAAACTCATCCAAGTACTCACCAATCAACTCTTCTCTATCAACGGGAAAACGACCTTTAAAGATGAATTTGTAACAGCAGGCGGCGTAGATACTCAAGCTATCAATACCCAAACGATGGAATCTTT
>JBIILY010000148.1:0-4299 GCA_044338225.1 Chitinophagales bacterium | reverse complement strand
AAAAACTCAAATAAAACATCTCCTTGCGGCCTCAATACATGGGAAGAGTCAATAAACAAAATGTCATTGGCTTCTAACTGACTAAAGAAATCCAATGGAAAGGTTTCTACTTTTTCACGATATACTTTAATATTTAAGCTTTCGAGCCATGGCATTTCAAAAGGTTCAATACATATATGATCACAATGATAATTCGCATCCACGTCTTTATTTTTAGCAATAGCTAAAGTAGCCAATTTCGTGGAATTTCCTGATCCAATTTCGATAATTCGTTTAGGTTTGAAGTGTCGAATATAATTATACCACATGTCCGCATCTAAATGATTGAAACTATTATTATTAAAGTCAAAGAAATCCTTTTTGTCGGTTAACTCAAGAATTTCCTCCGAATATTGAAAATGACGAAGCAAGTCTAACTGCCCTTCAATATTAAAATCAATGGCACATAAAGTACGCTCTGATTCAAGAGGTTTGTATAAATGTTTTGGATTAAACAAAGGGTCGTAATAATGATCTCTTATAGGGAAAATACCAAGCTTTAAGAATATTTTATGTGCTATCGGGAAATTGCGTTTCACATTAAATTTTCGTATTAACTTTAATAAAAATGTAGATAGAAATACAAATGGGGCAATGAGTAAATCAATAATGTTTAATAAAAAATGAATAATTTGCATTAGATAATGTTTTTTTAATTAAAGAATTTGAATCAGTTTTTGATATTGTTCGGCTCTTGAATAACTATTGTTTTTCTCAGTCGTATTTTTTGTCGGATGCATTATGCAATTATAAATATAGTTTTTTATACCTTGAATATCGTTCCAATCATAATTTGCACCTGTATGGGTCTCTTTCAAAATCATTTCATTTTCACTTCCCTTACTGGATATGGATAAAATTGGATTTCCTGTTGCTATATATTCAAAGATTTTACCAGGAACTATAGCTTCATCTTGTTCTAATCTTGGATTGATAAGTAATAACAAATCGGATTGCATTATAGCTTCTATCGATTCAAAATGCGGTTTATATCCTTCAAAAACAATCCAGTCTTCCAATTGGTATTGAGAAACCATATTTTGAATCGTATCGCTAATGATTCCTATAAATCGTGTGATTAATTTTAGGGAAGGATGCTCTTTTTTTAATTGCACCAAGGCTTCAAAAAAAGATTCAGGATGGTAATAATCAGGAAGCGTACCCGCGTAGGTTATCGTAAAAATTTCATTCCTTTGTTTCGTCGCATTGTTGAATTTCTGTTCGTCATATCCGATGCGAACAACTTCAATATTTAAGTGTTTTTTCGTTCTGTTTTTTAAATAGGTTTTGTTAAATTCTGTATGAACTAATATTTGATCGGCATTTTCGATTACTTTTTTTTCTAAATAGAAATCGATTTTTTGAGCGATAGGAGTTCTGTAAAATTTTTTTAAATAAAACACATTGGTCCAATAGTCATGAAAATCCGCAATCCATTTAATATTCGTTTTTTTTGCTTTAAGCCCAAGTCCAATTAAATGTGTTGATTGTGGAGGGCCGGCTGTAATAAATACGTCGATACCTTCATTATTTATGATTTTTTGAGCGACTTTAACGGCATGTTTTTTCCATCCAATTCGAGGATCAGGGATAAAAAAGTTGCCTCGTATAAAACGGGAAATTTTCTTTATGAAATTTGGATTGGTATCATCGGCCAAAGCATTACCTGGAACGGTTCCTTTACCAATAAATTTTTTGTAGAATGCAAAATAATCGATAGCATCCGCATAATGAATCTGAATACGAGGATCTATTTGATTCAATAGAGTGGGGTCATAAGAGGTATAAGTAGCCGTTTGCACCGAAACGGTTAAAACAAAAACTTTGTAATTATCCTTTGCCAAGCGATTGGCAAAATCCAACCATCTTTGTACTGCAGGACCTCCACTTGGTGGCCAATAGTAAGTAATGATTAAAATGTTTTTAGCTTGCATTATTGTTTTTAGTCCGTCTTTTCTGAATAATTGGTAAAACAAAAACAAATAATAATAACAATAAGGTAGCGCCTTGTCCAACTTTGATTAATAAATCCAGTTTAGGCTGTTCATAACGCATTTCAATTTTATGATTTCCTGCTGGAATATAAGCTCCTCTCAAAAGATAGTTGGTGCGTATCATTTTACTTTCTTTGCCATCGATAAAGATTTTCCAATCTTCATTACCTCGATACCAAATTTCGCTGAATGTAGCAAATCCTCCCGAAGTACTTTGAGATTGGTATTCCATTTTTTCGGGATGGTATTTAGATAAATATATGGTTGCGATAGGATCGGTATTTGCATTAAATTTAGATTCTTTTTCATATCTTTTATCTACCCATACCGTTTCTTTAGGATTGGAAGTCCCAATAGAGTCCATTTCTTCATTGGCATTTTTAGCAAATTTTACTGATTTTGGAAACCAAACATTACCCGCTGCGTCTGGGTTTTGTTGTACAACTTTTTGCCCATTTTGATCCACTACAAAATATTTTGTATTCAGCATATTGAGAACATTCATGTTCATTTTGCTCAAATGCACATCTATCAAATCTTGATATCTATATAATTTTGCTGGGGAATAACCACCGACATTGCTGTAGCGATACCCATCGGTATTGTCATTAAATACATTTGTGGTGGTATTGACCATTCTAAAATGCGTCGTATCGCCCATCATATATTGATTATAAGGCTCGTTTGGAACTAAGTCTTCTATTTTTTCAGCTTTAATAAAGGCATCCCGATCATAAAATCTATTGCTAACTAAAAACAATTCGCCTACCATCAAAATACCTAGAATAATTATAAAATTAGATTGCGATAGTTTTTTGGTAATAAATGACCATATCAATCCCGCAGTGATAGCTATTAAAAATAAACTTCGAATAAAATCAGCTTTGAAAAAGCTGCTACGATCTTCAAGGATTAATTGAAGTGCTTGTGGATTTTGTCCAAAAACTTGAACGTCTGTAGTTGAAGTAAAGCATTCACTTTGTATCGATAGAAAACCTATAATCATAAGACCTGTGATGCTATATAAAGCATATTTTAATGCCTTCATCGCTTCTTGGGAGTCTTCATTGGTTTTTATTAAATGATTTAGTCCAATACCACCCATAAAGATAGCGCACATACTCACAATAGAAAAGGCCATCGTCGGGGTTCTAAATTTATTATAGAACGGAAGATAATCAAACAAAATCTGGTTGATTTCTAAGAAAAAACGACCGAGCCCCATAGCCGAAAATAAAATAATAAGAAATAAAAAGGGCCACCGAAGACTATTTTTCCAATAAAAAAATGAAAAAATGGCCAAAAACACAAGTACCACTCCAATATAATTGGGTGCTCCTGTAAAAGGCTGTTCGCCCCAATACATCGGTACTTTATCTTGTCCTATCGCTTGAGCTAACTTTGATTTAGAAGGATTCACTTTATAGCCACTCGCGCCACCTTTGGCATCAGGAACGATAAAATTAAATAATTCGGTAGGTGTATAACTCCAGCTGAATGCATAATTAATATCCAAGCCGCCTTCTTTTCCGGTAGAATTGGCTTCGGGTTTTATCAATTCGGTTTTGCCACCCCGCATGGTATCTTTGCTATAGTCTTTGAGTACCCAAAGATTGGAATAATTGGCTAAAACCGCAAGACCAACTACGATAAGTACGAGTATCGATTTTTTTAGAAATGAAAGGATTTGATTTTGTTTAAATGCATCAATGAATAAATAAATCCCAAAAATTCCGCAGGCAAGTGCTCCGTAATATGTGATCTGAAGGTGATTGATTCCTATTTGAAACAAAAGTCCTATTCCTATTCCGGCCAGTCCATATGAATTGTTTTTCTTATAAAAGGCAATAAGACCACTAATAATAGGAAAAAGAAATGCCACAGCAAGAATTTTAGTTCCATGAGAAGCAACTAAGGAGTCAATAATCCAAGTATTGACTGCTAATAGAAATGCTGAAAAAAGAGCAATTCGTTTATCAATTTTTAATAAAATAAGAGAAAAAAATACAGAACAAGAAAGAAATAAAAGTAAAACGATATTTGGCGAAAACCATTCTGCCAATTTGTAATATGCGTACATCGCAAAATTCCCATTAAAATAGCCTCCAATCGTATACAAAGGCATCCCTGAAAAAACGCGATTAGTCCATTTGATATCTTCACCTTTTTCTTTGTAAATTAAAAGCTCTTTTCCTGCGCCATACCAGCTCACCGAGTCGTGACTTCCTAGTTTTTTTCCTTGTAACTCAGGATAGAAAATTATGCA
>JBIILY010000147.1:0-4327 GCA_044338225.1 Chitinophagales bacterium | reverse complement strand
CTATGCCCGTAACCGATAAGACCAAACAGCCGATGGGATTGCTCCACGGTGGCGCATCGGCGGTTTTGGCAGAAACGATAGGGAGTGTAGCCTCTGTATGCGTCATTGATATTAAAACCAAGTCTATCGTAGGGCTAGAACTCAACTGCAATCATATTCGAGCCGTTAAAGATGGACTTGTCACTGCTACTTGCAAGCCCTTTCATATAGGCAAAACCACCCACGTCTGGAATATCGAAATACACGACGAACAGCAAAAATTGGTATGTATTTCTAGACTTACCGTTATGATTTTGGACAAAAAATAGATAATATAGAACTAAATTTTGTATTTTTACAGCAGAAATACAAAGCCCATGAAAGCACTCATACTTTTTTTATTATTTTATAAAGTTACTACCGCTCAAATTCAAGTGATTCATCATTTTGAAGGCGAATACAAAGGTTCGTATCCTATTGGCAATTTGCATCTCATAGGCGATGTCTTGTATGGGTGTACTTTTGGCGATTTTATATTACGAGATTCTGGTAATATTTTTAAAGTAGATACGGATGGCTTTGTTTATGAATCCATATATGCATTTAAAGACACTCAAGGACATCGTCCCGAATGTATCATATTTGAAAATAATTATTTATATGGAAATACAAAGTATGGAGGAAAATCTGGTGCTGGAACTATATTTAAATATAATATTTTGCAGTCTAGTTTTTCAAACATTTTCAACTTTGATATTAATAAAAGCAATAGAATACCCGACAATAAAATGATTCTAATAGACAGTTTTTTGTATGGTGTTGCATCAGGAACACAGAATTTACTTGATAGTGGTTCTATTTTTAAAATAAGTTTAGATGGAAAAAAGTATATTAAACTATTTGATTTTAAAAGTCCTTTTGAGTTTGGACAAAATCCATTAGGACCTTTGGTTCGAAATGGAAATTTTTTATATGGTGTCACAAAAAATGGAGGTATTTATTCAGGAGGAAATCTTTATCGTATCGACTTGAACGGGAATAACTTTAAAAAAATATTTAATTTTGATATAGATACATTTAGTATTTTTCGACCTCTTGCTACACCCACACTAGTTGATACGTGGTTTTATGGTGTTTTAGAATCGTATAGTTTTAATCAAAGATGTATTTATAAAGTATCTATAAATGGTAATTCCTTTAAAATAATAGGCCTTTCAAATTCAAATTTATTTTCCCCCAATCTCGTATACAAAAACGGTCATATCTATGGAACAACTACAAAAGGTGGTTTATACAACAAAGGTTCATTGTTCAAGCTTAGAGTCAAAGATGAAGTCTTTACTTACTTAAACGATTTCAACGGTTATAATGGAGCCGAACCTATAGGCGAACTGCTTCTCGACGATCAATATATCTATGGATCTGCTTCAAAAGGCGGCATTAAAAATTTAGGAACACTTTTCAAATTTGAATACTGCCGCAATCCCTTCTTTAAAGAACAAACTTTCCTACTCAATATTGGCGATAGTATCAGAGTCAATGGAAAATATTACAAAAAACCCACTTTTTTCATCGATTCATTGTACACATTTCAGGGCTGCGATAGCATTATCATTACCAAAATTTTGTCCAAAAGCCAACTGGAATCGATTGATGAAAAAGAACTCATTGAATTTTCTCAAAAAGCAAACCAACTCATATTCCATCCAAAAATTACCACTCCTTATGCCGTTTAAATCTTCAATATGTTAGGTCAGTCAATGATTCAATATACCAATAATTCCAGCAATACAATAGATATTTCCGCCCTTTCAAAAGGCATTTATTATATAGCAATAGATATCGCCAATAAAACGTGGAGTCATAAAATTATCAAAGATTAGGGCATGCAAATCATACTATCTCACATCTTGCGATTGAGGCAATCTATAGACCCCACTCGTACTTGTTTTAGCGTAAGCGGTAACGAGGATGCAGTAAAAATAATTGTAAAAAGTAGTAGAATATTTTCCTTACTTCCCCGGCATCGCCTCTAGGATTATTTCCATCACTTTGTCGTAGATATCTTCTGCATTGGGTTTGGAAAAATAATCGCCATCGGTACCATACGCAGGTCTATGATCTTGAGCAGCTAACGTTTCGGGTTTACTATCCAGAAAACGATAGGCATCTTGTTCTTCCAATATTTTTGAAAGGATATAAGCACTAGCACCTCCCGATACATCTTCATCTACGATCAATAATCGATTGGTTTTTTGGATAGATTGTACTATTTCGTGTGCGATGTCAAAAGGATAAAGCGTTTGAATATCAATTAATTCTACCGAAATACCTCGTTCGTTTAATTTTTCTATTGCATCTTGGCAAATTCGTAGCGTAGAGCCATAAGACACCATTGTGAGATCTTTTCCTTCATTCAAAATTTCAATTTTCCCCAAAGGAATCGTATATTCCCCAATATTTGAAGGCATTTTTTCTTTCAATCGATAGCCATTTAATGGTTCAATAACCAAAGCTGGTTCGTCGCTATTAAGCAACGTCTCATACATTCCTGCCGCTTGGGTCAAGTTTCTAGGAACACAGATGTGCATGCCTCTCAATGAGTTGATGATCATACCCATTGGACTTCCCGAGTGCCAAATTCCCTCCAAACGATGTCCTCTTGTACGAACGATTAGTGGTGCTTTTTGACCGCCTTTGGTGCGGTATTGTAGTGTCGCTACATCATCGCTTAGGGGTACAATTCCGTATAGCAAATAATCCAAATATTGTATTTCGGCTATCGGGCGAAGTCCTCGCATAGACATTCCTTGTCCTTGTCCAATAATGGTAGCTTCACGAATACCTGTGTCAAAAACTCTATCGATGCCATATTTTTCTTGAAGTCCTGCAAATCCCTGATTTACATCACCTATTTGCCCTACATCTTCTCCAAAAGCTACTACATTTTTTCGTTTTTCAAATGTTTTGTCAAAATACGTGTTGATGATTTCAAAACCGGCTTTTTCCTCTTCAGTAAAAATGGGGTTTATCTCTTTTTGGTTCAATACATTTAAGTCACTTTGGCTATAGAGGTGCGAGTTGAACTGCGTTTTTGCCTCTCTTTTCACATCGGCTAGCCAAGATTTTAAGTTGGAAACCGCATCAATGCCTTCTTTTTCGGTCCAAACTAAGATTTGATGTACCGCTTTCAAAATATCTTTTCGGAAAAGTGCTGGATTGGCATCCAAGCTTTTTACCAATTTTTCAATTTCGGATTGTTTGGCACTATTTTGCGCTACCGCTTGGATAAAGGTTTTAGCTTCATTCTTCAACGCTGCAATTTCTTCTTGATACGCTTCAAACGCTTCTTTTTTAGCCGTATTCACATCTTCAAGTGCTTGTTTTTCAAGTGCGTTCAATTCTTCTTTGGTAGCAATGTTATTTTCAATAATCCATTGCTCAAATTTAGAAATACAATCGTATTCTTTTTCAAATTGCAATCGTTTTTCATCTTTGTATCGTTCGTGAGACCCCGATGTAGAGTGTCCTTGCGGTTGGGTTACTTCCGTTACGTGTACCAAAGCAGGCGTATGATTTTTACGTGTTTTTTCAGTTGCAGTCTGATAGGTTTTAATCAATTCTGGATAATCCCAACCTTTCACCACGTGGATATCCATTCCATTCGTCGATTTACTATCCATCTGCATCCCTTTCAATGCTTCAGAAATGCTCGATTTTGCCGTTTGAAATTCTTTAGGTACCGAAATCCCGTATCCATCATCCCATACATTGAAAATCAAAGGAATTTGCATGACACAACTGGCGTTTACCGCTTCCCAAAAAATACCTTCGCTCGTAGAGGCATCACCTATAGTAGCAAAAGTAACTTCATTGCCTTGATTTGAAAATTGTTCGTTATGTTCAATATCCGAAACATTTCTATAAACTTTACTAGCCAATGCCAATCCTACGGCTTTTAGCATTTGTGCTGCAGTAGGAGATAGGTCGGCTGCAAAGTTTTTATGTTCCATTAAATTTTTCCAATGTCCTTTTTCATCCAGCATGCGCGAAGCAAAGTGCCCATTCATCATTCTACCGCCACCACTCGGCTCTAAAACTTCGGAAGGATGTGCGTACAATTGCGCAAAAAGCTGACGCAAGGTAGCATTTCCTGTAGCCAACGCCAAGGTTTGATCTCTATAATATCCCGAACGGAAGTCGCCTTTTTCAAAGAATTTGGCTAACGCAATCTGTGCTAATTCTTTACCAGCACCAAAAATGCCAAACTTGGCTTTTCCGGTCAATACTTCTTTTCGCCCTACAGTACTGGCATGACGACTCTGCCAAGCCAATAGATAGTCTGCTA
>JBIILY010000145.1:0-4338 GCA_044338225.1 Chitinophagales bacterium | reverse complement strand
GGAAAGGTAAAATAAAGGCACTAAATGAAAAAATAAGTATTCAACCCCCACACGATAGTTTGCGTATCGTTCCGGATCAATTTTTCCTTTGATGCCATGTGCGCCAAAGGCTCCAAATGCGATACCAATAAATCCATAAATACATGCGATGGTTAAAAACTTTTTCATTTATTACAAGTTAAAACGGTTCCAAATAATGACAAAAATAGATACTTTGATAAAAAACAAGCTACTTATTTCAAACTATTGCCTCGAATTATCTTTTTTTGGTTTATTTTGCAGAAAAAAAGGAAATGTTTGGGTTTTTTAAGAAGAAGCAAGAAGAGATAAACATTGATTTTGCGAAAATAGGCGTTGATTTTCATTCACATTTGGTGCCAAGTGTGGACGATGGTGTAGAAAAAATAGAAGAAGCTATAGAAATAATAACGTATTTAAAATCAATTGGATATCAAAAGATATATACTAGTCCGCATATTATGCAAGAGGGATATACCAATACAAAATCGGGCTTGGAATCCGTTTTTAATGCCCATTTTGATGCATACCAGCAGGTTTTGCCCACATCGCTTATCGCTGAATACTTTGTAGATGATGCTTTTGTGAAATTAGTAGCACAAAAGGATTTGTTTACCTTTGGACAAAATCATGTATTGATTGAAACGTCTATGAATTATGACTTTCCTATCTTAAATGAAGCGCTTTTTCAGCTCCAAACACAAGGGTATAAGCCTATTTTGGCACATCCCGAGCGGTATGCTTTCATCTATGACGAGGGAAATTATATAGAAAAATATGAAGAACTCAAAGAGCGTGGCGTTTTATTTCAGCTCAATCTTTTTGCATTGGTGGGATTGTACGGACAAAAAGTACAAAAAGTAGCCGAAACTCTTATTGAACATAACCTTTATGATTATGTCAGCTCGGATATTCACAAGGTAGGTCAATTGAAATTATTTGAAAAATTAAAATCGTCTCAGCAACTTCAAAGTTTGATTGAATCGGGAAATTTGAAGAACTTGGATTTACTTTAGGTTTATAAAGTTTTGGGTTTATTGTATCTTCTACCTTCTTTTTACTAATTTTTTTCTATTTTTGTTGATTCAATATACAATATTATCATGCAAGTAATAGAAACCGCCATTCCCGAAGTTATACTTTTTCAGCCCCGAAAATTTGATGATCCTAGAGGATACTTTTTTGAATCGTTTAATAAAGAAACCTTTGCCGCTATTGGCATTACCCAAAATTTTGTGCAAGACAATCAATCCAAATCCACGAGAGGTGTTTTGAGAGGCTTGCATTATCAAACGGGCGAACATGCGCAGGCTAAATTGGTGCGTGTACTAGAAGGCGAAGTGCTGGATGTAGCGGTGGATATTCGAAAAGGTTCGCCTACTTATGGAAAACATGTAGCGGCAATTCTTTCGGCTGAAAATAATCGTCAAATGCTGGTTCCTAGAGGGTTTGCTCATGGTTTTGTGGTGCTGAGTCCTACCGCAACTTTTTTCTATAAATGCGATAATCTGTATAATAAAGAAAGCGAAGGAGGTATTATTTGGAACGATCCGGCTATTGGTATTGATTGGAAAATTAACCTTGATGAGGTTTTGTTGTCCGAAAAAGATGCTATCTTACCTATTTTGGATCAGTGTAGAAATGATTTTGAATATAAAAAATAAAGCATGCAACATATTATAGTAACGGGAGGAAATGGTCAGCTAGGGAGCGAAATTAAAGAATTGGCGCCTCAAATAAAAGACTATTCTTTCCATTTTTTTGATTTTCAGGAATGGGATATTACCGATGAATCCAAAAGTTTGGAATTATTTGAAAAAATCAAACCCAGTTTTCTAATCAATTGTGCAGCCTATACCGCTGTAGATAAGGCAGAGACGGATGTAGACAATGCCAATAAAATTAATGGGGATTGTATCGCAATGTTGAGTCGTGTATGCAATCAATATGGTGCGCATTTTATTCATGTTTCTACCGATTTTATCTTTGATGGCAAAAAATCGGAGCCTTATATCGAGTCCGATTCGCCCCATCCTATATCCATCTATGGAAGTAGTAAATTATTAGGCGAAAAATTATTGCAAGAAAATTCAAACTCGTATACAATCCTAAGAACATCATGGGTTTATAGTCAATTTGGCAATAATTTTGTCAAAACGATGATGAAATATGGAAGAGAACGTGGTGCGTTGAGCGTCGTATTTGACCAAATTGGAACGCCAACCTATGCAGCCGATTTGGCGGCGGCTATTGTTTTTCATCTAAACGAATGGGTTGCTCATAAAAACAATGTGTATCATTTCTCCAACGAAGGTGTAGCGAGCTGGTACGATTTTGCATTTGAAATTTTCCAACAAAAAAATATTCCATGTAAAGTAACGCCTATCTTGGCAGAAGCCTATCCTACTCCGGCTGCTAGACCCAAATATAGTGTCATGAATAAAGGAAAAATAAAGGAAGAAATTGGGATTGAGATTGCTCATTGGAAAGAAAGTTTGCATAGATGTCTTCAACTTTTAGATTAAGCGAGAGCGAAATAAACGCTATGTCCGCAATGCTAAAACAAGCAGGCGAGGCAGTTTTGGAAATATACAATCGTGTAGATAATGGCTGTGAATATAAAAAAGACGGCTCACCCATAACGCTTGCCGATACGCTTTCTAATAAATATATTTGTGAATTTTTGGAAAAATCCTTTTCATTTCCTATCATTAGCGAAGAAAATAAAGAGCTAGACTATACTGTTCGAAGTCAATATGAGTATGTATGGCTGGTAGACCCTTTGGATGGCACCAAAGAATTTGTGAATAAACGCGATGAGTTTACGCTCAATATTGCACTTGTTCTTAATGGCGAACCTATTTTTGGGATGATATATGTGCCTGTATATCAAGAGCTTTTTTATGCTCAAAAAGGGGAGGGCTGTTTTTTTGAAAAAGCAGATGTCCGCAAAAAGTTGTTTTCAGCATCCAAAGTAGCTCAAAAAAATAACAAACTAGAAGCCCTGTCTAACGATAAAATTGTGTTGGCGTTGTCCAAATCGCATCAAAAATCATTTCAACAATCCGATTTTTTTGAATCTTCGGAAAATATTCACTTTCAAACGATTGAAATGGGAAGTTCCTTGAAATTTTGTAGATTGGCACAGGGGAAAATAGATGTCTATATCCGCAATGCACCTACGATGGAATGGGATACGGCGGCTGGGCAAATTATTGCTGCTGAAGCTGGTAAAAAAGTGCTGAATTTAGAATCCTTTGAGCCTTTGATTTATAATAAATCCAATCTGTTAAATCCTTTTTTTATTGCTTTTTAATCTTTTAAAATTCTTTTTATGAATAAATTTATAATCGCATTTTTTTTAATCCTATTTTATGGTTCTGATGTAAAGGCGCAAGGAACTTTTACAACCAATAACGAAGAAATAGAGCGTATTGTAGACCGATGGGAAATCAAGAATAAAGCCTTTTATACAAATTTTAATACAGGCGTGAAACCCTATAGCAAAATGGGCATTGCGACTTCAATGGATAGTTTTTCCAACGGTCTAGATAAGTCTATAGTGGATGCTTTTGAATTGAAGTATATGGATGAAGAAAATAAAGGCACAAGTGATAAAATAGTTACAACCAAAAAAGGAATTTTTAATGTGTTTTATAAAAGAGAAGCCGCCTTTTTGGAAGGATATAACAAAGATTTTTATATCAAAGTCAATCCTATATTGGAACTAAAATATGGTAAAGAAAAAGGCAATGAGAACTCGCTTTATAGAAATTCTAGAGGCCTAGAAGCACAAGGCCGAATAGGAGAGAAGTTAAGTTTTTATTTTCAACTGACCGAAAATCAGATGCGCCCCATGCAGTATGTCTCAGATTTTAGCAATGGGAATTTTGGACAAAATAATTATAAATTTAATCCAGGATTTGGGTATTGGAAAGAATTTGGGACAAATGGTTTTGACTATTCCAATTCTCTTGGATATATCGATTTTTCAGCTTCTAAACACATCTCTATTTCGCTAGGACACGATCGAAATTTTTATGGCTATGGCTACCGTTCCTTGCTTTTGAGCGATAACTCAGCACCTGCTTTTTTTCTAAAAGCGAATGTTAATGTATGGAAATTTCACTACCAAGTCCTTTTCAATCAATTGACAGGTCAATATGTGCGTGGAGGCGATGCCTTATTGCCCAAAAAATATGCAGCGTTTCATCTCTTGACCTACAAAGCCAATAAAAACCTAGATATTGCATTGTTTGAAGGGGTTGTCTTCAACCGAAATGATGGTTTTGATTTGAATTATTTGAATCCAGTTATTTT
>JBIILY010000144.1:0-4351 GCA_044338225.1 Chitinophagales bacterium | reverse complement strand
TAGAGCGTATAGCTGGTGATATTATGGATAGAAATGCTGTTTTTTCTGCTCTAATTACAATTCTTTATATTTTTTTGGACAATAATTTTAATTTATAGCTAAATTTGCAGATAATAAAAATACGATATGGGTTTTAATAAAGTATATAAAAATGCCGAGGAGGCTTTGGCGGACATCAAAGATGGGATGACGCTGATGATTGGTGGGTTTGGGTTGTGTGGTATTCCTGAGAATAGTATTGCGGCGTTAGTGAAATTGGGTGCGAAAAACTTGACTTGTATCTCCAATAATGCTGGGGTGGATGACTTTGGGTTGGGATTATTGCTCCAAACGAAGCAAATTAAAAAAATGATTAGTAGTTATGTGGGCGAAAATGCGGAATTTGAACGTCAGATGCTTTCGGGCGAACTGGAAGTTGAATTAGTACCACAAGGTACGTTAGCTACACGATGTATGGCGGCTGGATATGGCATGCCTGCTATTTATACGCCAGCTGGCGTGGGTACGGAAGTGGCAGAGGGAAAAGAAGTTAGGGTTTTTGATGGTAAAGAATATTTGCTGGAATATGCATTTGATGCGGAATTTGCTATTGTAAAAGCGTGGAAAGGCGATACGATGGGCAATCTTATCTATAGAAGTACGGCTCGTAATTTTAATCCGCCAATGGCTATGGGAGGAAAAATAACGATAGCGGAAGTAGAAGAATTGGTGCCTGTAGGTGAATTGGATCCCGATCAAATACACACACCGGGTATCTATGTCAACAGAATTTTCCAAGGAAAAGATTTTGAAAAACGAATAGAACAACGTACTATAAAAAAAAGAGAAGCTTAGTCTTCTCTTTTTTTGTGTCTAATATGAAAATAATATTATTTTTTAAGCTTCTTTGTAAGTAGGAAAATCGTTCTTTAATTGATTGTAACTAAAATAAAACATAGAGTAAATCAATGGAATAGCTACAATGAGTCCGAAAAAACAAGTTGCAAAACCAATAAACATCAAAATAAAAGCAGAAATAAATAGGACAATAATTTGTACATAATATCTAATGCCTATATGATATGATTTTTTCAAAGCCGTTTCAAAAGTATCTTTTGACAAAATCATAAAATACTCCAAAAATATATAAAAAGGCAAGGTACTAATCATCAAAAACAAGGATACAGCTATTTTTATCTTGCTACTACTCGGCAATTCTACTCTACCATTTTGAATTTCATTAATCAATAAATTGACATCGAACTGAAACTCATTCAAGAGATTGTACACAGAAAAAAACAAGGGCATCAAACAGATAATTGCCACGAGCATTCCAAATAATTTTGCACCTAAATAAGGGATCAACGCTTTGTAAACCTGAAAAAATTTGAGAAAAGACTTTTCCTCTCCACGATTTACACTATCGATAAAAAAGGGTACTGCAAATCCCAGTGGAATCATCAAAATTTGCATTACAATACTGATTGACTTTATAGGCGTATAAGAAACTATAACCGACAAAAACAAATAAAAAATAGTATATGGCACCAAATACTCATAATTTGCCTTGAAAAAATCCATCGATTTGTTGAAAATTTCCGAAATGGAATATAATTGTTTGGATTGCATATTTATTTTTTAATATTATAAAAATTATAAATGTATCACTTCTCCATAAGCTGCAGCAGTTGCTTCCATTACCGCTTCGCTCATTGTAGGGTGAGGATGTACCGCTTTCAAGATTTCGTGACCCGTAGTTTCCAATTTTTTAGCCATTACTATTTCAGCTATCATCTCGGTTACGTTCATGCCTATCATGTGTGCGCCCAATAATTCGCCATATTTAGCATCAAAAATCATTTTTACAAAACCATCTTTAGCACCAGCGGCACTTGCTTTTCCACTAGCAGAGAATGGAAATTTACCTACTTTCAACTCATATCCTTTTGCTTTAGCTTCTTTTTCGGTCAATCCTACCGAGGCTATTTCTGGCGTACAATAGGTACAGCCCGGGATATTGGTATAATCTATAGGCTCTACATGCATATTGGCTAGTTTTTCTACACACAAAATACCTTCTGCCGAAGCTACGTGAGCTAAAGCTGGAGTGTCTATCACGTCGCCTATCGCATAGATTCCATCTACATTAGTTTTATAATATTCATCTACTACAATTTTTCCTTTGTCTAATTTGATGCCTAACTCTTCCAAGCCTATTCCTTCAATATTGCTTTGAATGCCTACGGCAGAAAGTACGATTTCACATTCTTTTTTCACTTCGCCATCAGCCGTTTTGATGATAACTTCACAGCCATTTTTCCCTACATTTACTTTTTCTACGCTGCTATTAGTCATTATTTCCAAGCCTTTTTTCTTGAAAATTTTAGCCAATTCTTTGCTCACATCTTCATCTTCTCTTGGTAATATGTTCGGTGCAAATTCTACCAAAGTCACTTGTGTTCCCATCGTCTGATAGAAATAAGCAAACTCTACGCCTATAGCTCCTGTACCCACTACCAACATAGATTTTGGTGCTTTTGGCAAAACCATGGCATCTCTGTATCCTATAATATTTTTCCCGTCTTGAGGCAAATTAGGCAACGCTCTACTTCTTGATCCGGTAGCGATAATGATATTTTTAGCTAAATAATCTTTTTTAGTACCATCCTCAGCCGTAACTTCTAAGACTTTACCTCTTTTCAACTTTCCAAAACCATTGATTACATCAATTTTATTTTTCTTCATCAAAAACTGAACCCCTTTGCTCATCCCGCCTGCTACCTCACGGCTACGGCTTACCACTTTAGAAAAATCAGCTTTGGGAGCGCCTACCGTGATACCATATTCCTCTGCATGATTGATATATTCAAATACTTGAGCACTTTTCAAAAGGGCTTTTGTAGGAATGCAACCCCAGTTTAGGCAAACGCCACCCAAGCTTTCTTTTTCTACAATCGCTACCTTGAAGCCCAATTGGCTCGCTCTAATAGCCGCTACATAACCTCCAGGGCCACTACCCAATACTATAATATCGTAATTCATATTTTAATACTTAATTTTAACTGCAAAAATAATTAAATGGATTTAAAGACGTGATAATTAAATAAATTTATGCTAGAAAATCAGCAAAATATTTGGAATAATGATGCCATTAAATTAGTAATAAAAATTATTCAATCCTACAACTCCACCTTATTCAAAAAATAAATAAGAATGGATAATCCTACCGTAATACAGCTGTCAGCTACATTGAAAATCGGACTAAAGAATGTAAAAGGCTGTCCGCCAAGGCTTGGCATCCATTCAGGAAAGGAGCCATGTATCATAGGGAAATACAACATATCTACTACTTTTCCTTGAAAAATGCCTGCATATCCCGACCCAAAAGGCACAAATTTTGCTACTGTAGTATGATAATAGCTGCTTTCTGAAAAAATCATACCATAAAACACACCGTCTATCACATTGCCAATAGCACCTGCCAATATAAACGTAAGTGCTATCAAAAATCCTTTATGAACGTTGTTTTTTATCTGATGGATGAGATAGAAGACTATTCCGATAGAAAAAATAACTCTAAATATTGACAATACATATTTCCCAAATATACCGCCCAATTCCATACCAAAAGCCGCTCCAGGATTTTCTGTAAAGGCTATGCGAAACCAATGTGGGATCACCATGACTTCCTCTCCCAAGAAAAAATGAGTTTTGATATATATTTTGCTCCATTGATCCAAAATCAATAAAATAGCAAAAAGGGTAAAATAGAACGCGTATGCTTTTCTAGAATTCATATTTTTAATTGAATATAATATTGCAAAAGTACATAAAATTGTTTTTTTAGTTCAAAAAGGATTTTTTAGACTTACTTTGTACTTGATATGATTTTTATTTTGTTTTTTGTTATTGCTTTCTTATACAGCTTACTGATTATTTGGTATTGGAATGGCTGGATGCAGACGCCACATTTTCAAAGTGATAAAACAGAAAAATATGCCCCACTTTCTATAATCGTGCCTTATCGCAACGCAAGTTCTTCACTCATTCAACTTTTGGATTATTTAGAAACCAAGAACCATTTACCTTTTGAAGTGCTACTTATAGATGATTTTTCGGAACAGGTTTTTAATTTATCAAATGAATATTCGTTTTCTATCCAAAAACTAACATTACAAGTGTTCAATACTTCGCTTACAACTCATAAAAATAATAAAAAAGAAGCCATAGACTACGGTGTTTCACAGTCGAAATTTCCTTATATCCTCTGTACCGATAGCGATGTATTGCCTAGCGAAAACTGGCTAGAAGGTATGATGCAATTCACCGAGGTATACAAGCCTAAGTTTGCAGCTGGTATTCATCAATATTT
>JBIILY010000143.1:0-4353 GCA_044338225.1 Chitinophagales bacterium | reverse complement strand
AAGTACAATCCGTTCCCGATTCCGATGATGTCTATTTTGTACCTGCATTTACAGGAATAGGCACACCACACTGGGATATGTATGCACGTGGCACTATTGTAGGCATTAGCCGTCGTACTCAAAAAGAACATATCATTAGAGCTACCCTCGAGAGCTTGGCGTATCAATCCAAAGATGTCATCGATACGATGACTTCTGTATCAGGAGGGACATTTAAAGATATACGAGTAGATGGCGGTGCTAGCAAAAGCAATTTTCTGCTGCAATTTCTCACAAATATACTTCAAGTGCCTATTAGACGTAATGCAAGTGCCGAATGTACCGCATTGGGTGTAGCTATGATGGCGGCAAAAGGATTGGGTTTTTATACAAATGAGGATTTGAAAAATATTTCTAATGCCAACCTCAGCTTCTTCCCCGATATGCCACTCTCCCAGCGCGATGCATTGTTCGAAAAATGGAAATTGGCTGTAAATAAGAGTTTGGGGTGGGCGAGATAAAAAAGGTTTTAGGTTTCATTTTTTAGCGCAAGCATTAGTAAAACGGTGCTTGTGCATATATTTAGTATCTTTTCTATGAAGGTACAAGCAACATTTGTGCCTCATTCAAGCCTGCACCAAGTGGGGCAGATTTTAATTCTTACTTTCAATCTGCTCAATATTTGTAATAACTCCAATTTCATTTTTATCAATTATTTTATAGGTATCTAAATTCCCTAAATTTCTTATTAATTCATTGATTAAGTGAGATTTGGTAACGGCAATCTTTCCCTTACACTCTTCAGAAATATCATAATTAATGACCCCATAAATACGTCCAGAATTGTATCCGCTAATGCAAACTAAATCAAAAGCATAATCTTTGTCCAAACTCTCAACTAAAAGATATTGTTGCAGAGTGTTTTTTGCAATAAGTTCTGATTTTACAAAAACCCTTGTTCCTTTATAATAAATCATGCTTTTTGTAATTTTAAATCATGCCCTCCAGTTTTGTCTGCACCTTCAGTCATTTTACCATAAAAATTAACTTCCCCACTTAGCGCAAGCATTAGCTTAGCGGTGCTTGTGTCCGTCTCTATACTCTTTTTGTTTAAATTTTTATTCATTTTTTTCTTTTTTTGTTTAAACCAGCATAAGCAACGTTCGTGCTTCATTTATGCTTGCGCCAAGTTGGTAATCTTATTTAAATTGATTTAATATTTTATCTATTTCTTCTTCTTTAAATTCAACTTTTGATGGAGGCACGTTTGAAACATATAAAATACAGTAATTTTTTAAGTTTTTGTTATAATAAAAACCTAAAAAATTATTTGAGGTATATGTATCATATTTACTATTTGGATTTAATGAAATTGAAACGACATAAGAATCTTCAGTTGTATCAATTTTAAAAATTAGTGAATCATTTTTAAGAGTTTCATTTATTTTATTTAAAAAAAAAGTATCACTATAATTAAATTTATATAAAGAAGTACTTAATTCATCGTACTTTTTTTCTTTTATCAAGTTAAGTTTATAATTCGTTTGTTTGACAATATCTGATTGCGCATAACTACAGTTAATTAACAAAATAATTAAACAAAATATTGATAATATTTTAATAAAGTTCTTCATTTCCGTTTGTTTGATTTTTTTTAGTTATTTCTTTTTTTCTATTCCTAATTTATTAAAAATATAATCTCCAAGAGGGATAAGTTTTTCTTTAATATACTTTTCTTGTTCTGGACTTCTATAACATATTCAATAAGCATTTTTAATATCCATTTCAAGCAGACTTCCATCCCGCCTTCGATCGCATCTCACAAGTGAGTTCAATACAAGCGTCTCGCTTAAAAATTCTGCTTTCATACATTCTAAATAATATTTCAAACACAAATATACGTTTTTTTTACTTTTTTAGATTTAATTTGAAATAAATCTTCGTTACCAATAACGCTAAAACGGGAATGAGTTGGTTTTATATAAATAGTTAAACATTTTTTTGTATTTTTGTGATATGAAAAAACAATAATATGCAAACCATTGAAATAATAGAAGTGATTGAACGTCTATCTCTAGATAAAAAGATTTTTGTAATAGAGGAAACACTAAAATCCATCAAAAAAAAGGAAGTTTCTCATCAAATGGAATGGGCAGTAAATGAACTTTATAGTGAATACAAAACGAATAAAGAACTAACAGAATTTACTTCACTTGATTATGAAAATTTTTATGAAACAAAGTGAAATTTGGCTTATTGATTTAGATCCAACAAAAGGTGCTGAAATTCAAAAAATTAGACATGCAATTATTATTAATGATGATATTCTTGGAAAGTTACCTCTAAAAATAGTTGTCCCAATTACAGATTGGAAAGAAAAATTCAATTTAGCACCTTGGATGGTAAAAATAGAGCCTAGTGATATAAATGGACTAAACAAAATATCTACAGCAGATTGTTTTCAAGTAAGATCACTTTCACAAGAGCGTCTTATAAAGAAAATAGGTACAATTGACTCAGAAATTCTTTTTGAGATTAAAGATGCTTTAAAGAAAGTTTTTGACCTTTAATTACAAACTTTTGTTATAAACAATTGAATTACTATTTTTCCCAACTCCATTTTATTGCATTTACACAAAAATATTTCATTAAAAAATAAAGAAACGAATAGCGGAAAAATTGTAGTTTTGCAAGCATAAGAAAAAAGCATGGTAGAGAAAATAAAATCAGACAAAAACATTCCTTTAATATTAATTACCAATGATGACAGCATTTATTCCAAAGGGATCAAAAGCCTTGTAGAAGCGGTGAAAGGATTGGGGCAAATCGTAGTGGTAGCACCTGGACTGCCTCAGAGTGGCATGGGACATGCGGTAACGCTTAATAGTCCTTTGCGATTGCGCAAAGTGAGTCGATTTGAAGGTATTGAACATAGCTATACATGTAGTGGAACGCCTGTAGATTGTGTCAAAATTGCTAGAGATATGGTGCTCGATCGCAAGCCAGATTTATGTATTTCGGGGATTAACCACGGGAGTAATTCTTCAATCAATATTATTTATTCGGGGACTATGAGTGCGGCGGTAGAAGCGGCTATTGAAAAAATTCCATCGATAGGTTTTTCGCTTTGCGACCATGATTTGGATGCCGATTTTGAAGCATCAAAAGTAATTGCTCGCAAAATATGTGTACAAATGCTGGCTCATAAATTGCCAAACAATTGTCTTTTGAATGTAAATATTCCCGCTTTGCCATTGGATGAAATCAAAGGTTTTAAATATGCCCGTCAAGCGGAAGCTAAATGGGAAGAGGAATTTGAAGAGCGTGTAGACCCTAGAGGAAAGCAATATTTTTGGCTAACAGGTAAATTCAAAAACTATGATGAAGGACAAGAGACTGATGAATGGGCGCTTGAAAATGGCTATGTATCGATTGTTCCTGTTAAATTTGATTTGACCGACCACGAAAATATTCAATATTTGAATCGTAATTGGGAACTTTAAATCCTATCATTATTTAAAAAACAAGTATTTAAAAGAAATGTATAAATGAAAAAAATTTTATTAATAGCTTTTAGAGAGTTTTTCTTAAAGATTCGCAACAAATTGTTTTTGATTACAACGTTGTTGTTGCCTATAGGTATTGCGGTTTTTTATGGCGCAATCTTCTTTTTTGGCACCAATGATAATGAATTCAATAAAGTGGGTGTAGTGGATCCAAGCGAGCAATTTGTCCATTTCCTCAAAAATGATGATAAATTTGAATTTAAAAAAATCGCTAACATTCCGTCTACACTAGATGCTACTTTTTATAAAAATAATGACATCAATTTAGTGATGATATTTCCCGATAGTATTTCAGATGGGAATAAAGATTCCATACAAATTATCTATGAGCATAAATTGGGCATGATAAGTAAATCAGATTTGATGGATAAAATACAAAATTTGATTGAAATCAAACGATTTGAACAAAAAAACATCGATGTAAAACAAATTGAAGCTATCAAACAAGAAGTTAATTTTGAGTTTAAAAGCTGGGATGGAAAAGATGAAAATCGAATTAAAGAAACATTGAGTTATGGACTAGGTTTTGGTTTGGGGATATTGATGTATGTGATATTGACCATCTACGGAAGCCAAGTAATGCGAGGCGTAATGGAAGAAAAAACCAATCGTATTGCAGAAATTATCATCAGCAGTGTCAAGCCATTTGAGCTTATGATGGGAAAAATTATAGGCATTGGAATGGTTTGTTTGCTCCAATTTTCTATTTGGGGAGTATTGATTATGATTCTGAATCTAGGCGTAGCGTATTTTCTAGGAAATGATGCCATACAACAAACGGCCAGCGCAGGACCTATGGGCGGTAATG
>JBIILY010000142.1:0-4371 GCA_044338225.1 Chitinophagales bacterium | reverse complement strand
CAATCAGATTTTGTGTACAGACCCAACGCGGCTTTAAATAATGGAATTAATCCAAATGCAATAGATGCGGCATTTACTGAATCAAATTTTTCAAACGGATTTTTCACAATGGAGGATGAAAATCCAAAAAATGGAAGAATAGATCAAAATAATTATGCTGGAGAATTGAGTATTCAGTCACCAAGTTTAGGATTTGATTATATAGTTAGTGATAAATTATCTATTAATTTTGGAACGCGAATAGATTTCATAAATCAATATGTAAATTGGAATATAACGTCAACTTATCCCAATAAAGGAGATGTAGGGTATTCAGATATGAAAATCCTTCCATTTATTAATTTAAAACATGAAATTTCTGAAAAAGAAAATTTAAAATTAGCATTTAGCAAGACCTATACTTTGCCACAATTTAAGGAATTGGCTCCATTTTTATACTATGATATTAGTACCTATAATACACGTGGAAATCCTTATTTGTATGCATCAGATAATTATAATTTAGACGTTAAATATGAATTTTTCCCCTCTGTTACCGAATTATTTTCAATTGCAGGTTTTGGAAAATTTATTCAAAATCCAATAAACAAAATCTTTGAAGCATCGGCAGGTGCGGATCAAATGGTGTTTGCAAATTCTGGGGAATTGGCTATGGTTTTTGGGACAGAATTGGAGTTCAAGAAAAATTTAATAGATAAAATGAATGGTAGCGATAGTTCTTTTAAATATGCTTTGACAGGAGGGGTCAATGTCTCCGCTTTGTACAGTAGACAAGATTTGAACAAAGATAAAATTTCAAAGGAGAATGCTGGATATACATCGGCTATTTTTACCAATACTAGTTCTGGATTACAAGGTGCTTCCCCATTAATTTTTAATTTTGATCTTACATTGAGAATGAAGTTCAAGAAATATCAACCGCAATACTCTTTAGTTTGTAATTATTTCTTTGATAGATTATATTCATTGGGCGCTCAAGGTGCAGGTGATGTATATGAAAAAGGAGTACCTTCTCTAGATTTAATTTCAAGACATACATTGAGTGATAAAATTAATATATCATTTAATTTTAAAAATATCTTGAATCCTGACATTGAACGATATCAGGAAGTACCAGGAAAAGATCCAGTCACCATTTCTTCCTTTAAAAAAGGAATGGATATTTCCTTAGGTTTTAATTATAATTTTTAAATAAAAAACAACCAAAAATAAATTAATTAACCCAAAAATCAAAAAAAAATGAAAAAACAAATTTTAGCAATCACAATCGTATTAGTTACGATTATTACAGTTTCTAGCTGTAAAAAAACAACAACAACAAACACTTCAACGTTCAATCTAGTTCAAGATAGTTTGCAAGGAAATATTGCAGACGGAGAAGTTGTATTAAAAGCAGGTCTTAAATACAAACTAATAGGCCCATTAGTAATCAAAACAGGAGCTACATTAACTATAGAAGCGGGAGCTACTGTAGAGGCACAAACTGCTTTTGGAGCTTCAAATCTATTCATTTCTGTAGAAAGAGGTGGTAAATTAAATGCAAATGGTACGGTTTCTAGCCCTGTTTTATTTACATCTACAGGAACTGCTTTTGGAAGCTGGGGAGGAATTTGTATCCATGGTAAATCTCCAAATAACGTAGGAGTGGATGCTGCATCAGAAATCAATGGTACACAATATGGTGGAGTTGACGCAACGGATAATTCTGGTTCTATGACATATTGTATTATTAGAAATACAGGTGCCAAAAATGGAGATAAAGAATTTAACGGAATTTCTTTTTTTAGTGTAGGTAGTGGTTCTAAATATGATCACATAGCTATTATTAATGGTGGTGATGATGCTTTTGAGTGGTATGGTGGAACCGTAAATGGTAGCTACTTATATGCTGAAAATAATGATGATGATAATTTTGACTATGATCTAGGCTATGTAGGTACATTAGAAAACTTGTATAGTATTAATACTAATACAAATGCATCTTCTGATAGCAGAGGTATTGAAGCGGATAATCATCCAACAGCTTTCGCTAGTTTACCTTATTCAAACCCAGTTATTAAAAATGTATCGGTAATTGGAAGAGGCGCTTCAGCTACACAAACTGTAGGTTCTCAAAAAGAAGGTATTTTCTTAAGAAGAGGTGTAAAGTCAAATATTACAAATGCTTTTGTTCAAGGATACTCTGTAGGTGTTGGTGTACAACATGATGAAACTATTGCAAATCTTACGGCTGGTTCTTTGAAAGTAAACAATGTTCAATTTACAGATGTAACAACAAAAACCAAAGGAACAAGTACTGCTAATGCAACAGTGAATGTATCTGCTGTAGCTACAGAAGGAACAACTACAGGCGCTGGAAATGGTGCTTCAAAGCCAACTTGGGCAAATTGGTTCTAAAAAAAATCATTCTTCAAACTTTCTCAAATGGGTCTCACTTTTAGTGGGGCCTATTTTTTTATACCAATCTTACTTATAAAAATAGAGTGGTAAATGCCATTATAACAAGCAAAAAGTACAGTCAAGAGAAACGAAGATTGGACTATAGATTGTTTAACGGTTTTATATATCAAAAGTAGTTTTATAAATAGCTATAAAGTGAAATATACTAGCCGTCAATACAAATAAATGCCAAATTAAATGCGTATATTTTCGATGTTTTTGAATATAAAAAAGAACTCCAACCAAATAGGAAAGTCCTCCAAGTAGAATTTGAATAAAAATATCATGAGGCATACTTTCTACTACGGGTTTAATAATAAAAAGAACCATACAGCCAAGAAAAACATATAGTCCCACCGAAAAAGCTTTAAAACGTCCCGTAAAAAAGAATTTCATAAAAATTCCCAATATGAGAATGATCCACAAAATAGTTAAGAATATAGTAGCCAATGGATTTGGGATAAATTTATTGACAACTGGCGTATAAGTGCCACCAATGAGCAAAAAAATAGCCATGTGGTCAAGGGTTCTAAATTTAAGTTTAAATTCCGCATTTTTGATGTAATGATACATACTAGAGGTAGCATATACTGCAATTAATCCTACCGAGTATATAATGAGTCCTGCCAAATTTGAAGGATTGTCTGATATTATGGCCTTGAAAAGCATATAAGGGCAAGCAATCAAAAAGAATAATAAGCCCATTAAATGACTTAAAAAATTCAATTTTTCCTCAAATGTTGTATATTGGGACATAATTATTCAGCAATTTTTGAAGCAATTTCAGTTCTTCCTATCCAAGGATGGAATATATATCCACGTATTTCCGCCGCTTTAAAATCAGGCCTCAATGTGAGAAGACAACGATACTTTTTTCCCGAGATAGGGTCGTATACATAGCCTCTGTACTTGTATCTCCCCTCTTGTTCAAAATCCATCATCATTAAGGTGCCTGTCATGCGTCTATTTCTTAAAGCAGGATTGGGATTGTTTACGTCCAGCATGGTTCTGCCAGCCTCTTGGTCGTCTTCATAAATCCAAGTGATTTTTCCATAATATTTTTTTAAGCTTTCCACGTAGAAAACTTTTACTTTTTGTTTTTTGTTCTCCGAAAGCCATGTACCCATTACTTCCTTATTTGCTTGAGCATTTGCCGCAAATTGAAATGAAATGAAAAGTAATAAAAAAATATTTTTCATATATGTGAAATTTAGGTGTTCCTGCAAAAATACTATTTTTTAAATTTATCTAATTTTTATTTTTAGAAAAATCCCCAGTTGAATGGTAAAACAAAAAAGCCAACTAATATGTAATTAGTTGGCTTTCTGTTATTTAATTAAAATGTTGAATCTTAATAATATGTCAAACGAATCACATTTGAAATATATTTTGCCAAACGAATTACTTGACATGTATATCCAAATTCATTGTCATACCATGCATAGATGGTAGCACTTTTTTTATCTTCACTGATAATAGTAGCATTGCTATCATATTCAAGCGCGTGAGAATTTCCAATGACATCGGTACTTACCAGCTCGGTACTTACGGAATAGTCAATTTGCTCAATCAAATCGCCATGTGTAGCAGCATTTTTGATTGTAGCATTCATGTCTTCAAGAGAAGTTTCTTTTTTCAATCTCAAAGCCAAAATAGCCAATGAAACGTTTGGAATAGGAACACGAACGGCATTCGCGGTCAACTTTCCTTTTAATTGTGGAAGCGCTTTTACGGCTGCACTAGCCGCACCTGTTTCTGTAATAACCATGTTCATAGGTGCCGAACGACCTCTTCTTGAACTTTTATGAAAGTTGTCTACTAAGTTTTGGTCATTTGTAAAAGCGTGTACTGTCTCAATATGCCCACTTTCTATCCCATAGGTCTCGTCAAGAACTTTCAATACAGGTACAATAGCATTGGTAGTACATGATG
>JBIILY010000004.1:0-15325 GCA_044338225.1 Chitinophagales bacterium | reverse complement strand
TGGAAGACGACACGCTCTATATCTACTATGGTGCTGCGGATGAACGCATTGCGGTAGCTTCATTGAGCCTAAAAAAATTATTAACCGAATTATTAATCCATACTTTATAATTAAAAAAATGACCTTAAATCTGCCCTTATACAAATCCAATATGTTTGAAGAAAAATGGAACCATGTTCCATTTCGTGCTCCCGCTCACAAACGAGAAATTGCATTACCCGAAATCCTTTTTATAACTACTTTTCCGTCTAGAGAATGTGGCATTGCTACGTATTCTCAGGATTTGGTTTTTGCCCTTAAAAATCAATTTTCCAAATCATTTTCCATAAGCATTTGCGCTTTGAAACCGAAACTGAAAAACCCACTTATATTCAAAAGCCAAAGTATATCTTAAATACGGATTGTAAAGAGAGCTATGCTACTATTAAAACGAAGATAAATCAAAACAAAGACTTAAATCTCGTTGTTATTCAGCACGAATTTGGATTATTTTCCAAAAATGAGTCCACTTTTATAGATTTTTATAAAAATATTAACAAACCTATTGTTTTTGTATTTCATACGGTACTCCCTCATCCTACCGCAGCTTTCATAAAAAAAGTTCGAAATATGGCTAAATCTGCCGCAGCTATTATTGTAATGACTCAAAATGCAGCTCATATTTTGAATAGTGAATATGAAATCCCTTTGCATAAGATTCATGTTATTGCTCATGGCACGCATCTAACAAAGCCCTTGAACAAAGAGCTATTAAAAGAAAAATACTTTTTTGAAGGAAAAAGAATTCTTTCAACTTTTGGATTATTGAGCCCCAATAAAGGGATAGAAGTCACATTGAATGCACTTCCTAGCATTATCAAATATTTTCCATATGTCTTATTTTTGATATTGGGCAAAACGCATCCTGCCATAAAAAAACAAGACGGCGAGCAATATCGAATGCAGTTGGAAGCAAAAGTGAAGGCATTGCAAATTAAAAATCATGTATTATTTGTAAATGAATATTTGCCATTGCCTATTCTTTTGGAATATTTACAATTAACCGATATTTACTTATTCACCTCCACCGATCCCAATCAAGCGGTAAGTGGCACTTTTGCGTATGCATTGGGTGCAGGATGCCCTATAGTTTCTTCGCCTATTCCTCATGCCAAAGAGTTGCTTACCAAGAATACAGGACTGTTTTTTGACTTTGAAGATTCTGACAAATTGGCTTCTGCGGCTATTCGTTTGCTTAAAAAAACCAATTTAGCTAAAAAAATATCATTAAATGCACTACATAAAATGGCACCTACCGCTTGGGAAAATTCAGCAATTTTTCATGCTAAATTATTTTGGACATTGATGAAAAAAGATGAAAAAATCATCTATCAAATTCCGCCACTCAATTTGAATCATATCCAGAATATGACTACCGATTTTGGGATGATCCAATTTGCCAATATTTCAAATCCCGATTTGAATTCAGGATACACGATTGACGACAACGCCAGAGCTTTGATAGCTACTTGTCAGCTTTTTGAAAGAACAAAAGATACAAAACTCTTGCCCTTCATAGATATTTATCTAAATTATATCAAATGTTGTCTACAGGACAATGGCAAATTTATAAATTACATGGACTTCCATAAGCAAATTACGGTTCAAAACAAGCGAGAAAATTTGGAAGACAGCAATGGACGGGCTATTTGGGCGCTAGGCTATATAGTATCCATCAAAGACTTGCTCCCTTCGCATTGTAGTCAAGAAGCCGATTTACTCCTACAAAAAGTATTGCCTCAAATAGAAAAAATACACTCTACAAGAGCCATGGCATTTATTATCAAAGGCTTGTACTTTCAAAATCGAGAAGAAAATTTGTATTTGATAAAAATATTTGCCGATCGATTGGTACAGATGTACCTCCACGAAAGTACAAAAGATTGGTTTTGGTATGAAGATTGTCTTACGTATGGCAATAGCGTCCTTCCCGAGGCTTTATTATGCGCCTATTTCAGTCTTCAAGACCCCCATTATAAAATCATAGCGGAAACTTCATTTGACTTTTTGCTTTCAAAAATTTTTAAACAAAATCAAATACACGTCATTTCAAATAAAGGCTGGCTTCTTAAAAATAAAAAAGCTCGAAAAACATTAGGTGGCGAACAACCCATAGATGTTGCTTATACCATTATGGCCTTGGAAAAATTTCATACCACCTTCCCTAAGAAAGGGTATAAAGAAAAAGCAATATTAGCCTTTAATTGGTTTTTGGGCGAGAATCACCTGAACCAAATCATTTATAATCCTTGTACAGGAGGATGCTACGACGGCATTGAATCCAAAAATGTAAATTTAAACCAAGGTGCCGAATCAACACTGAGTTATCTCATGGCAAAGCTAGCTATAGACCGAATAAACTCCTCCGAATATAAATCAAACGCTACTAAAAAAGTAATTGTTGAAAAAATGGAAGAATTTAGCTGAAAAATTATTTAGAATAATATTCCTAAAAAATATTGCACAATATTTTGTATTTTCGCCCATTGATTTTTACAATAATAAATTAAAATTGTGCAAGAAGAACATTCGGAGATAGTCGTTTTAGGCGCTAGAGAAAATAATCTTAAAAATATAGATATTTCTATACCTAAAAACAAACTCGTGGTCATTACGGGATTGAGTGGTAGTGGTAAGAGTTCGCTGGCTTTTCAAACGGTATATGCAGAAGGACAACGAAGATATATGGAAAGTTTTGGGGCATATGCACGTCAATTTATTGGAGGGATTGAAAGACCCGATGTAGATAGCATTATGGGGCTGAGCCCAGTTATTTCTATTGAACAAAAATCGACCAATAAAAACCCTCGAAGTACGGTAGGAACCATAACGGAAGTGTATGATTTTCTAAGACTTTTATATGCAAAAGCAGCCATAGCCTATTCATATGTAAATGGCAAACCTATGCAGCGGTACAATGAATCGGAAATTTTAGATGCGGTATTTTCTATTCATGGCGGTAAGAAAGTTTGCATCATGGCGCCTCTGGTAAAAGGACGAAAAGGTCATTATAGAGAACTTTTTGAGGCCTATACAAAAAAAGGGTATGTGGAAATGTATATCGATGGGGCTTTTGAAAAACTGACGCCTAAGATGCAATTGGATCGATACAAAGTCCATGATATTGATTTATTGATAGATAAACTGATCATCAAAGAAGAAAACCGAGATAGAATCGTAGACAGCATTCGAAAAGCGATGAAAGAAAGCGATGGTATTGTTAGTTTTTTTGACATAGACAAAGAGCAATTTTTCCATTTTTCCAAACATTTATTGGATGTAGAAAATGGCATATCCTATATAGAGCCTTCGGCAAATACCTTTTCCTTCAACTCCCCTTATGGGGCCTGTGAAAAATGCAAGGGATTGGGCGAAGAATACATCACTTCGGAGACCTTGATGATGCCAGACGTTACATTATCTATTTCTAAAGGGGGCATTAAACCACTGGGCGAAATGCGCGACAATCAATGGTGGACGCACATGAAAAAATTGGCAAAAACTCATGACATCAATTTGACAATTCCCATTGAACAAGTTAAAAAAGTACACCTCAATCTCATACTATATGGAAATGAAGAAGGTATCTTGAAAGTAGATGATGAAAGTCCAAATACATTTATCTATTTTGATGGAGGAATTGCTCGAATGGTCTATAAAAATTTCTATGAAAGCGAAAGCGACGGCGTCAAAAAATGGGCAGAAAGTTTTATGACTACTCAAAATTGCGACAGCTGTAATGGTGCTCGATTGAAAAAAGAAAGTTTATATTACAAAATTAAAGAAAAAAACATTTCCGAGGTAGCCCAAATGAGCATTGATGATCTTCAAATATGGTTTGGCGATATAGAAAAAGATTTCTCCAACAATCAAAACCTCATAGCAAAAGACATTTTAAAAGAAATTAGAGACCGACTTCGTTTTCTAGCAAATGTAGGACTTGGGTATTTATCGCTCAATCGCAAGACACGCTCTCTTTCGGGGGGTGAAGCACAGCGGATTCGACTGGCTACACAAATTGGATCTGAATTATCGGGAGTAACATACATCTTGGATGAGCCTTCCATTGGATTGCACCCTAGAGACAATAATAAACTCATCAATTCTTTGAAAAATCTTCGAGATATAGACAACAGCATCATTGTAGTAGAACACGACAAAGAAATTATGCTCGAAAGCGATTATATTATCGACATTGGACCTAAAGCGGGAAGCTACGGAGGCGAGGTGACAGCAATGGGAACCCCCAAAGATTTTTTAAAAAATGACACGCCTACCGCAGCTTATTTAAAAGGGACTTTGGATTTTGAAATTCCCAAAACACGAAAAAAACCCGAAAATTGGATAAAAATTCACAATGCTACGGGCAATAACCTCAAAGATGTTTCTGTAGACATTCCACTAGGCGTTTTTGCTTGTATTACAGGGGTCTCGGGGAGTGGAAAAAGCACTCTCATCAATGAAACACTCTACCCTATTTTGAGTCAAAAATTCTACAAATCGCACACTTTCCCTATGCCTTACAAAAAAATTGAAGGCATAGAGCATATAGACAAAGTCATAGACATTGATCAAAGTCCCATTGGAAGAACGCCTCGAAGCAATCCCGCTACCTATATGAAGGTTTTTGATCTTATCCGAAACTTGTATGCCGATACCATGGAAGCCAAAATAAGAGGGTATAAACCAGGCCGTTTTAGCTTTAATGTAAAAGGTGGACGATGTGAAGAGTGCGAAGGTGCTGGATTGAAAACCATTGAAATGAACTTTTTGCCCGATATACAAGTGCATTGTGAGAAATGCCAAGGCAAACGATACAATAAAGAAACATTGGATATCCGATTTAAACATCATTCTATCTACGATGTGCTCAACCTATCGATTTCGGATAGTATTCCGCTTTTTGAGAGTATTCCTAATATTTATATCAAGCTAAAAACGATGGAAGAGGTAGGGCTTGGCTATTTGAGGCTAGGGCAGCCTTCTACAACCATTTCAGGGGGAGAAGCGCAGCGAGTAAAATTGGCTAGCGAACTCTGCAAACGCGACACAGGCAAAACGCTTTATATTTTAGATGAACCTACCACAGGGCTTCATTTTCAAGATATTCAGATGCTGTACAATGTATTGATAAAATTGGTACAAAAAGGCAATAGTGTATTGGTGATAGAACACAACTTGGACGTGATTAAAATGGCGGATTATATCATAGACATGGGGCCCGAAGGCGGCTCAGGAGGCGGCATGGTAGTAGCTATGGGTACTCCCGAGGAGATCGTCAAAAATGCAAAAAGTATTACGGGAAAATATCTAAAAGACGAATTGAAAAAGTAACGTATGGGCAATTTTCAAAAAAGAGTATTTTCATTTCCAAATTTTGAATGGATTGATATTCAAAATCCAAATGAACAGGAAATAAAATCGTTAAAAAAAGAATATCATCTGGATGGATTCCACATCGACGATAGTATAGAAAGAGGGCATTTACCTAAGGTAGAAATCTCTAATGGGAACTACTTTGTAATTTTGAGAGCCTTTACAGGCAAAAAGAGCGATAACTTGTCCACTATTGAAGAAATATCAAATAAAATTGCATTTTTCTTTGATGAGAAACGCCTTATTACGATTCACCGAGCGTCCTTTCTTTTCGTTGACCATTTAGATAGAGATGCTTTTGAATCCAAGACGGTATATGACCTCATTCTTCATTTTTTTGAAGAAATAATCAAAGCGTACAATGAACCGGCACTCAGGCAGAGCAATCAAATTGATGAAATTGAAAAAATTATATTCTTAAAAGATTATTCCAAAATTTCCCTTGAAGACCTTTATTTCCAAAAGGCTGAAGCTCGTGTGAGTAAAAAACTGATTATTTTAAGTCAAGACGTGATTAAAGAAATTAAATTCCCTGAAAAATATAGATCTGCGATAGAAAATATTCAAGACAATCTGGTTAAATTGATTTTGGAATATGACGAGGCCCTTGAGGATGCTCATAACTTAATGCACACATTCATGTCTGTATCGGCTCAAAAGAACAATGATGTAGTCAAACTGTTGACTGTTTTTTCTGCATTTTTCTTACCCTTAACCTTCATCGTAGGGTTGTATGGGATGAATTTTAAATACATGCCCGAACTAGAATGGCGTTATGGCTACTTTATGATTATTTTTTCAATGATTACAATGAGTATTTTCATTTATATTTGGTTCAAAATCAAAAAAATACTTTAACTTTTAATCCAATCCAATTTAAGAATTTTTAAGCCTTTGAAAATATAATATTCTATAATTTAGAAAAAAAATGTATTATCTTTGCATATTGTTTACAAAATCATAATTAGATACGATTCATGGAGAAAAGAAAATTGTTGTTTGTGACGTCAGAATTAACACCATTCAATGACATCACAGAAATTGCTCAAAAAATAGCCGATATTCCAAATCATTTGGCTTCAAACGGCTTAGATGTCCGCATTTTAATGCCAAGATTTGGCACCATCAATGAAAGACGACACAGACTTCACGAGGTAGTGAGACTCAGCGGAATCAACGTAATGTTCAACGATGAAGATTTTGCTTTGACGGTAAAAGTAGCTTCATTGCCCAATTCAAAGCACAGACTTCAAGTATATTTTCTTCATAATGATGAATTTTTCAAAAGAAGATTTGATTATTTGGATGAAAACGAAACGTTTTTTGAAGATAATTCCGAAAGAATGGTATTTTTTAATAGAGGTGTAATGGAAACTTTGAAAAAATTTGGCTGGGCACCTGACTTTATCGTGTGTAATGGCTGGATGACAAGCTTAGTGCCGCTTTATGCTCGTACCTTGTATTCAAATGACCCAGTTTTCTCTGAATCAAAAATCTTTTTTAACATTTTTAAAAAAGACAATGAGTGTCAAATGGAAGAGAAGTTTATTGAAAAAGCATTGTTGGATAAAAATATAGCCGCAAATAAGGCTGAACATTATAAAGAAGGTGATTTTGATGCTATGTGCAAAGGAGCTATTCACTATTCAGATGGCTTGATATTAAGTTCTACCGAACTTCATGAGGAGTTATTGAGTTGTATTAGCAATTCAAAAAAGCCTGTTTTCAATCTTGAAGACAACGGCGCAACATCCATAGAACTTTCCAATTTTATTAAAGAATCAAAACCCGTAGCAAAAGGTGCGTAATATATTTTTTCTAGCAACAACATTATTTCTTCTCAATGCATGCTCAAAAGGAGATGCCTTTGAAAGTAGCGAAGATTTTCCATTAAATTGGCAAATGACCGATACCTTTCAACTCATCTGCAACAATGCAAAGGACACACAAAGTATATTTAAAAATCTAGGCTATTGTGCCCTTGGAGTAGCCACAGACGGCAACTTTGGACAGACTACAGCAGGATATTATGCTTCTTATGAAACCACTTTGTCCAGTAGTTCGTTTAGCTTTGCAAGTGTGGATTCAATTATTTTGATAGCACCTTATGTAAGTAAAATAGGCGCTTGTGACAAAGCAATTGACTTAGCCGTTTATGAATTAACCGAAAACATAATAGATTCTACGTCTAATACCTACAAAGAATATGCTATTAATAATGCGCCAATAGGTGCCTTAAATCAATTTATCCCAAATACGACAGACAGTGTTTATGATGGCTCTTCAAAAATTGGTCCCGCTCTTCGTATTCCTTTGAGCTTAAGTTTTGCTCAAAAATTGATAGCTCCAGGTAGCTACGCCGATGCAGCTGCTTTTCGCAATGTATTCAAAGGATTGTATCTCACTGCTACTTCTATCAACTCATCGAATGGTTTTATATTTATAGATATAACTTTTAGAAATCGAATCAAAATCTATGGAAAAAATGCATCGGGGACAGCGATTACTTCTGAGTTTATCACTGGAAGCACCAATAGTATTACATTAAATCATTCTAGAAATGCCCAAAACAGTACTGCTCAAACTGCTGCAACCAATACGAGTGCATCTGGAGATAATTTACTTTATTTAATGGGTACAAATGGATTTTTCTCGAAGATAAATATTCCTGATTTAAAAGAATTTACAAAAAACAATACGATATTCAAAGCCGAACTTGAGTTTTCGGTTGTAGATACAGGATTTTCAAAAGTAAATCAATTAGGGATGACCTATTATTTCCCCAATGATAAAAAAGAATATTCTATAGACGATCAAGTATATAAAGAAACCTTGTATTCTCCTGCTTTGTACACTGAAAATGGCGTTATGAAATATAAATTCAACATTGTACATTTTCTTAATAAAAATATTTCAAACGGAATAACAGCGCAAGAAATGCGATTGTTTGCTTCAAGAGTATTGATAAGTGGAGGCAATATTACTAAGTTAAGCTTGTACAATCCAAATAGAGTTGTACTCTCTGGAAAAGGTAGCGCCTCAGCACCAAAGTTAAAACTGTATTATGTTAAAAAATAAAAAATAAGACGTAGTAATATGTGTGGAATTGTAGCTTATTTGGGTACTCAACAAGCATACCCTATTTTGATAAAAGGCCTCAAAAGACTTGAATATAGAGGTTATGACAGTGCAGGAATTGCACTCATTCAAAACAACACCATCAATTCAATCAAACAAAAAGGAAAGGTGAGTGATTTAGAAGAATTAGCCAAATCAACCTCCATTGAAGGGACTATTGGGATAGGTCATACTAGATGGGCTACCCATGGCGAACCCAATCAAAAAAATTCGCATCCTCACCTAAGCGAAAGCAATAATATAGCTTTGATTCACAATGGAATCATTGAAAATTATGCCTCATTAAAAGAAGAATTAATTAAAAGAGGCTATACGTTTCGTTCTGATACCGATACGGAAGTTTTAGTATATCTGATTGAAGATATTATCAAAAATGAAAAATGTTCGCTGAAAGAAGCGGTACGTTTTGCATTAAATGAGATAAGCGGTGCATATGCTATAGCGGTCATTGCAAAAGACAATCCCGATCAAATGATAGGCGCTCGTAAAGGGAGTCCATTGATTTTAGGGATTGGGGATCATGAATTTTTCATCGCTTCGGACGCTACTCCTGTAGTTGAATATACAAAAAAAGTAGTGTATTTGGAAGATGAAGAAATGGTGGTTTTAAATCGAGATGGTAATTTTGAAATTTTAACCATACAAAACAAAGAAGTAACACCTTATATTCAAGAACTTGAACTCAAACTTGAAATGATAGAAAAGGGTGGCTATGAGCATTTTATGCTCAAAGAAATCCACGAGCAACCCAAGAGCATTTTTGACAGCATTCGTGGACGAATAGATGTCATCAATGGAGAAATTAAATTAGGTGGATTAGAGGAATACAAGAACAGAATATTGAATGCCAAACGATTTATTATTGTATCGTGTGGTACATCATGGCATGCAGGCTTATTGGCAGAATACCTTTTTGAAGACTTGGCTCGTGTAAACGTAGAAGTAGAGTATGCCTCCGAATTCAGATATAGAAATCCTGTTATTGATACAGATGACATTGTCATAGCTATCTCTCAATCGGGAGAAACTGCAGACACTATGGCGGCGGTAGAAATGGCAAAACAAAAAGGTTGTCTTATTTTAGGCGTTTGTAATGTAGTGGGATCCTCTATTCCTAGGACATCACACGCGGGCTGTTATACTCATGCTGGCCCTGAAATAGGAGTAGCAAGTACCAAAGCTTTTACGGCTCAAGTTTCGGTCCTAACCTTAATGGCACTTTGGATTGCCGAAAAGAAAGGCTCTTTACCCACGTCAAGAATCAAACAAATTTTGGTAGAATTAGAGACTATTCCTAGCAAAATAGAAAAAGTTTTAAAAAACACCGAGGAGCAAATCAAAGAAATAGCCAAAGAGTTTTATGATGCTAAAAACTTCTTATATTTGGGAAGGGGATATAATTTTCCTGCCGCACTTGAGGGAGCACTTAAATTGAAAGAAATTTCATATATCCATGCGGAAGGATATCCTGCAGCGGAAATGAAGCACGGGCCTATTGCATTGATTGATGAAGAAATGCCCGTTTTGGTTCTAGCTAATAATGATAGCTTACACGATAAAATTGTAAATAATATTCAAGAAGTTGTAGCGCGAAAAGGAAAAGTCATAGCCGTAACTACTCAGGATGACGTAGAAATTAAAAAATTATCCAATTATATAATTGAAGTTCCTGCAACAGAGGAATGTTTAAGTCCTATTTTGGCATCCGTACCATTGCAATTACTTTCTTATTATATCGCATTATTGAGAGGATGCAATGTGGATCAACCTAGAAATCTTGCAAAAAGTGTTACGGTAGAATAAAATCAAAGCTATGAATTACGAAAATTTTTGGAAATACTTCAATATCTCAATTAAGATTTTTGGAGGGATGTTGGTATTTTTTGTATTATTATTTTTCTCAATTTCAATGGGATGGCTAGGCGAACTCCCCTCTATAGAAGAAATCAAAAATCCTAAAAAAGCAATTTCTACACAAATTATTTCTGAAGATTTGGAGCTTTTGGGGAAATATTATTACGAAAATCGAACCGAATTAAGCTATTCAAATATCCCAAAGCATACTATCGATGCATTAATTGCAACTGAAGATTCTCGTTTTTATGAACATAGTGGTATCGACGCATGGGGAATGACTACGGCCGTTTTTAGAACTTTTTTATTAGGAAAAAAATCAGGTGCAAGTACTATTACGCAGCAACTTGCAAAAAATTTATTTCACAATTCAGAAAGGGCTAATATTTTCACACGATTGTTTCAAAAAGCAAAAGAATGGTTTATTGCTGTGGAGCTGGAGAGCAATTTTTCCAAACAGGAAATTATTGCCTTATATCTCAATACAGTACCTTTTTTACACAACTCTTTTGGGATAAAAGAAGCAACGAAAACATATTTCAACAAAGAAGTAAAGGACTTAAAAGTAGAAGAAAGTGCTGTTTTGATAGGTATGCTAAAAGGCCCAGGGTTATACAATCCCAAAACCAATCCTGAAAACGCCATTAACAGACGAAATATAGTACTAAGTCAAATGTTAAAGGAGACTTATTTAAGTCAAAAAGACTATGATAAACTTATAAAAACCCCTCTTAAAATTGATTATCATTTAACGTCTCACAATACTGGACCGGCACCTTATTTAAGAGAACAAATCCGAATAGAGCTTGAAGACCTACTATCCGATGAAGCAAAAGCCGATGGTTCGCCTTATAATATTTATACCGATGGGTTGAAAATTTTTACTACTATAAATTCTTCAATGCAACAATATGCAGAAGAAGCTATGGAAGAGCACATGCCTTATTTACAAAATGCGTTTAACAGAGAATGGAAAGGACGTGAGCCCTATAAATTTGGAGCTAAAGCTAATCCAAATCTCATTTTAGATGCCGTTAAAGAGACGAGTTATTATAAAAGCTTGAAAGATAACGGTCTTGATCATGATGAAATCATGAAAGAATTGGAGAAAAAACAATCTATGCGAATTTTTACATGGTATGGAGAAAGAGATACTTTAATGAGTGTCATCGATTCTATAAAGTATTATAAAAAAATACTTCAAGTAGGACTGTGTGCTATTGACCCAACGAATGGAAAAATCAAAGCATGGGTTGGAGGGGTAAACTTTGGACATTTCAAACTGGACCACGTAAGAACGAGTACAAAAAGACAAGTAGGCTCAACCATAAAACCATTTTTATATGCAGTGGCTTTAGAAAATGGTGCTACACCATGCACAGAAATTACTTATGAGAAGCCTTTAATACCTGGGTTTGAGAGCTGGGATCCAAAAGGAAGCAAATTCTTTAAAGATGGAGAATTCGTAAAATTAAAAGATGGCTTGCAAGTATCTGATAATAGAATTGCCGCTCAATTAATCAAAAAATATGGTATTGGTAATTTGATTGATATGGCTCGAAATCTAGGTGCAAAAGGGGAATTTGAAGAAGTGCCCTCTATTGCGCTAGGAACTACAGATTTAGCAGTAATTGATATGGTAGGTGCTTATACTCCTTTTATGAATAAAGGGATCTATAGCAAGCCATACTATATTGATAGAATTGAGGACGCAAATGGACACGTAATTTATCAATCAAAAAGAGAATCAAGAGAAGTTTTGGGAGAACGCACATCTCAACTGATGAATTTGATGATGCAAAATATAACAACTGGGAATGGAACCGCTTCAAGACTCAGAGGACAGTATGGATTAAAAATGGAAATAGCTGGAAAAACGGGAACAACACAAAGCAATTCCGATGGATGGTTTATTGGCAGTACCCCTACACTACTATGTGCTGTTTGGGTAGGGGCTGACGATCCATCTATTACTTTTTCAAGTACATCTTTGGGGCAAGGGGCAAGTAGCGCTTTACCAATTTGGGCAAAATTTGTTCACAAATCCTACTCCAATAGTAGTTTAAAGCTAAATAATAAAAAGTCCTTCATGTCCGAAACGGATAGCCTTTATATTAAAGAATTTAATTGCTTGGACCTAATTCCTCCTTCAGATTCAACAATAATGAATGAGGAAGAAACGGATTGAAATCTTGTTTTTTTTAATAAAGAATCATAAAAACACCATTCCTTCTACTTTGTTTACGGGCAGCGTTAAAAATGAAAAATTTTATACCTGAAATTAAAGGATTGTAAAAAACAGCCGCAATTGTATTTGGTTCGTTTTCCTTAAAATTTTAATAATTTACGTAATGTCTTAAAAAAATTAATAAGCCCCCCAAAACAATATTTGATTGTTTTCAACTAGAATGAATTGAGCTGCAGTTAGAGGCTCAGGAAATAAAATAAATTCAGGGATATTTCCGGTATAGCCGTTTTGATTAAAACTAACATCCAATGATCCGGTTGTTAATCCTACACCAAAAGTAGAACCTGCAGACCAAGTTCGAGAAGTTATACCTAGCGGAGTATTATTTCGATCTATTCCACTAACTCGAACAATTTTGCTAGATGTTGCTCTAATGATGGTGTATTGTTTGTTCTTATTTAAACCTACAGTGCCATCATTCAAAAAACTTCTTACCGCATCCGTAGATGACCCTAGATCGGTGTACATTTGGTTTGATCCATCCGGCCAGTTCATGTGCGTAGACCATCGAATGTTATTGTCGCTTATGTCAGAGTGCCCAAATGAATTGTTGGTACTTGTTCCATTTTGAACATTTCCAATCATCATGACACTTCCTCTTAAGCCACTGCCTAATAACACTGGCAATGTTTGATTTACAGTTACATTATGTTTAGAGGTACCCGTAAATACCAAGGAGGCATACTGATTAGAAGAACCAATTACATTTAAACTAAACACCGCTTGTCTGGATGTAGTCGCCTGAACGCCATGAAATCCATTGGTACCTTGATCATACCAAGTAGAAACAAACAGGGTACTTCCACTTCTAAAACTAGCTAACGTAAGCGTATTCCCTACCGCCAATCCCCCTCCTGCCACAGCAACAGTTACAATACTATTATCTGAAACAATACTCGTATTGTCAAAAGCGACATCTGCCTGAGCATTATCTGTAGAACGTCTAATTCGCAAAGCGAAACCAGAATAGCCACTTCTTAATTTTCGAGTACTGAAAGCAAAAGATGGGTTTATTCCCAATTGATCCAGAACAGGCCTGCTATCAGTAGCAATATAAGGGGTACCTACTACTTGAGCAACAGTACTATTTAAAGCAAAAATAAAACCTAAAATAAATGTTATTTTTTTCATATTAAAATCCTGTTGTCATATACACATAAACGGTAGTTCCCATCACAATAAATGTGTACAAGGTCTGTCTTCCTGCGATAGTTGCCACATTATTTACTAATCTAAAGGTAAAAGTAGTAGCTGTAAAACTCGCTGTACCAGATGTAGTACCCTGAACCGCTAAAGTATAAGTTCCACCATCTTTAATATTTGTTAGCGTAAATGCTCCTGCGCTAGCAGTAGTATAGGCCAAATTACTTCTTGAAAAATCTATTGTAGTTCCGGCTGCCGCATTAAATGCGGTTGTATTAGTAGCAGCACCGTCAACCTCTAATCTTGAGGTTGGATTTGAGGTACCAATACCCACATTTCCTCCAACAGGATTAATCGACAAAGGTAAAGAAGTGGCTGCCGCCTTATTGTGTGATTGAATAAAAGAACCCCAAGGACTATTAGTAAATGTACCCATATCTAAAGCATGATTTGTTTCACCTTCTACTCTAAAAATTGCATTGGTTTGAGCGGTTCCCAAAGCAGATGGTTGATTGTTTAAGCCTCTAACAACAAGTTTATTTAAAGGGTTGTTAATACCAATACCTACGTTACCATTATTCAGAATACGCATTTGTTCATTAAAAAATGGGGTAGTTGCTCTACCTGTACTAAAAATGATACTTTTTGTATTATTTGCATTGGCTAAGTATAAATCCTGCCCACTGCCTACAAACGATACATCATTAGCGCCTCCTATATTATAAGCTGAGGGGAAGTTAAAAGTTGAGTTATTGATACCCATCCATGCAAATCCAGTTGTAGCATTTCCGTTATCTGCGGTCGCTGAATACCCACTTTGAGCTTTTGTTCCCGTGCTTGTATTTTGAACATTATATTGTAAGAAATCATTAACGCTTCCAGTAGCATTTACTACAGTATTAGCAGTTGTTACACCTGCGTTTACGTCTAATCTAGTAGCTGGGGCAGTAGTTCCAATACCGACATTGCCATTGCCTAGCCAAGTCATTACATTGGTTAAAGTTGTTTCGTCATTTCCGTTTGTTAAAGCTATATCTAATCTAGATTTAGCACTTCCTGGATTCAAACCATCATCATAAGTACCTAGATTAAACTGTGCAGCACTACCCCATTTAAAACCTGACCAAGTTGGTCTTGACATTCGAAACATAGTTGCATTGGCATTAGCGCCTAGTGTGGCTTGAATACCTTGTATGTGTAATTTTGTTGCAGGTGCTGTTGTCCCAATACCTACATTACCCGAATTTAAATAACTTATCATGGGAGCAGCATAGCCACTCATTCCAAAATCTACTCGGTTTGAAGCTGCTCCATTTCCTTGATATACATAACGCCAATCAGCGCTATTACCCGTTGTAGCAGAAACCCCAAAATTCAATAATGTTGAATTCCCAGCGGTTGTATTACTTGGTGCTAAAAATTTTGCTGTTGTTACAAAAGTGCCTACTGATGATGATTGAACATCCAAAGGAGCCGTAGGGTTGTTATTTCCAATACCCACATTACCCGTTCTATAAATATTAGAAG